>JANNEE010000547.1:0-8766 GCA_031388325.1 Deinococcales bacterium | reverse complement strand
CTTAGGCAAAGATTAGGGCAGTTCGTGCGGAAAACGTTGTCGTTCTCAAAGTGTTGGGATTTACATGTGGCGCGATTGCGGTTATTTGTACATCGCTATAATCTCGAAATCTCTGAAAACATTCTAAATTAACCCACTACCCCGAGAATTACAGACTTTTCAGAGTTTAACTCTGCGCCACAGCCCGCAGAATATCACTCGAGGTGACAATCCCTTTTAGCTGGTCGCCATACAGCACAGGCAAGCACGAAATACCTTCCTCGAGCATTACCCGAGCGGCGTACTGAATCGGTGCATCCTCGAGTACCGTAATGACGGGGCTGTGCATCAGTTCTTTGGCTTTGGTATTCTCGAGCAATAACGGAATTTCCCATTTGGCGAGGCTGGTTGCAGTCGATGGTAAGGCACGGCGAATATCGCGGTCGGTAATTACGCCAACAATTCGGTTGTGTTCTTTGACCAGTACGTGCCGAAAGGCATTTTCGCTTAGGATTTCTCGGATTGCGGGTAGGGTGGCATGGCTGTCCACACAGATTACACGGGCGGTCATAATGTCGTGAACGGTCATATACGCTCCTTTTCGGGCTAATAGCGGGGTTTGCGGGCTATTGTGCGTGCCATGTTCAAAGTGCAAACTAAATTCTTTGTCGGTCGTCTCGAGTTCTGTGCCAGAGGTGCGAATTGTGGTCATGATTTTCTCCTTATGGGTTGGTGGCTGCAAAAATTGCTTCAAAGGCTTCGATGGGCAATGCACCACTGACCAAGTAACCATTGACCACAAAAGATGGTGTTGCCTCGAGTTGGACTGCATTGCCAGCCGTAATGTCGGCTTGAATAGCACCATCAAATTGGTTGCTCGAGAGACAGGTCTTAAACGCTTCTTGGTTGATTCCAGTATTACTGGCTAATTCCTTAATTTTTTCTATGACAAGATTCTGACTTAGATTGTCCCATTGGTCTTGAGCGCGAAATAAAATAGTTTTCATTGGTTCAAAACGATTTTGCAAATTGGCACAAGCGGCTGCAACCGATGCAAGTTTGGCATTTTGATGCTGTGGCAGTGGGTAATCACGGTAAGCAAATTGGGTTTTGCCTGTTTCTACCAGTCGTGTTTTTAATTCAGGTTCGATTTGCGTGGCAAAAATGGCACAAGCTGGACATTGATAATCGGAGAATTCGATAATCGTGTTGGGTGCAGTTTTACTGCCACTGACAAAACGAGCGCCCAGTAGCGCATCGCTGGGGACTTTACGAATACTGACCATCCGACTGATTCCTGCACTAACATACGAGACATTTTTGGTGGCTTGGTTTGGGTTACTCGAGGGTTGACGAACATTTAGCACCACCAGACCAATACCAATCACAGCCACGACCAGCAGTGAACCAAGAAATAGTTTAATGTTCATAAATCTTCTCCTTGCTGATGAACAATCAAGGTATTGTGCTTTTCGTGTTGCGTAAGCCATGTGGCGGTGCGTCCCAAGTCGCTGATTTCAGGGTGTTCGCCATGAGCGCCTAGGACTGCCAAACGTGGTTGTTCGTCGTTGACAATTTGAGCTAAAGTCTGACCAACTGTGCAGTTATAGGCTTCCTCGAGCCGAGTGAGAATTTTGGTATGAATCCCTAAACGCGAACGAATATGTTGCTGCCCCATTTCAAGTACTTGCATTCCAGTACGATTCGAGTTTCGGCGACTGGCTTCTAATTCAAAATGTAGGGCAGGTGCAAACCAGCGTGCATGAAGCGAGATTGGGTCTGGAATCACATGAACCAATAACCATGTTTCGTTTTTTTGGACTAACGGTATGGCTTCTTCTAAAGCATTCCAACTGCCTTGTGTTCCGTCTAGTGCAACTAAAATCATCTGGGTTTCCTCCTGACTCGAGTTTGCCGTAAGAGCATTACCAGGGCATTACAAGGTCAAGAGAATTTGCGCCAGCAAAATTTTAGCAATCATTGCCATTGGGTAGACACTGGCGTAACCCTGATTGGGTAGGTCATTGCCGCTTCGTTCGCTGGCAAAGGCAAGCACAGCGGGTTGGGTTTGTAATCCTGCCAGCATTCCAATCGCAATCGGGAATGGAACGCGCAATAATTTATGCGCCACAAAAAGCAGTGTGACCGAAATAAAACAAGTTAGAAATATACCCATTAAAAGTAAAGTCAGTCCGAGGCTCGAGAAAACCGTTTGTCCAAACGCAAAGCCGCTTCGTGTGCCGACCCCTGCTAAAAAAAGCACAATCCCGATTTGGCGTAAAGTCAGGTTGGCGCTGTATGGAATTTGCCACAGCACCCCTAAAAATCGTTCTTTCCAACCCAGCAGTAAACCTACAATCAGTGTTCCACCTGCAATTCCAAGTTCAAAATGCCCACCGTTGGGCAACGGAATTTTAATGCTTCCTAACAGTAAGCCAAGGGCAATCCCTAAGCCAAAACTCAGCACGTCTATCTCAGATAAATGCTGGTAAGAATCGCCTAGGTAACTCGAGATGGCTTTCATTTGCTCAGGCGCACAAACCACCCGTACCCTGTCGCCCAACTCGATAACCGTGTCTTTGTTGGCTAAGAATTCGGTGTCGCCCCGACGTACTCGGGTAATCAGAACCCCGAAACGCTGCGGTAATTGCAACTCGAGCAGGGTACGACCAGCCACTTTTTGGTTTGAAACAAAAATTCGGCGGTAATCAAAATGGCTTCGGTCTAATTCTAACGCCATTGGAATGACCTCGCCAAGCTGTGCAATGCTGCTGACAACAGCTTTCTCAGTACCAATCAGGGTGATTACATCGCCCAGTTCAAGCTGTGTTTCTGGGGAAACTAAGTTTTCTGTCTGCCCACGCCGATGCCGTACAAAAAGCACATTCCAATCTTTGGTGATTTGAATAATTGGCTGCCCTAGCCAATCTGTCTGTGTGACCCGCACCGAAGCACTTTTAAGTCCACTGGCAGTAAACCCAGCCACTCGAGCCGACTCGAGTTTCATATCAATGCGCCAGAACTTTTCTAAAAAGCCAATGCAAAGCAGCATTGCAATCACACCCATGGGGTACGCCACACTATAACCCAGGACTGGTAAAGACTCAGCAGGTGTGCCTTTGAGTGCCTCGAGAACCCCCGCGAGGGCTGGAGTGTTGGTCAATGCCCCAGCAAAAACCCCAGCCACCAGACTCGGCTCGAGGTTCAGCACGCGGCGCAAGACACTTGCAAGCACCACCGCCAGTACCAGTGCAGCCAGCACCAAAGCATTATCCCGCAAACCACGCTGACCTAGGCTACGAAAAAAACCTGCGCCACTGGATAAACCAATGGTATAGACAAACAGCACCAAACCAAGGCGTTGCACAATTTCAGGCAGTTTCAAGTCAATATCTAAACTCCCAAAAGCCAAACCCACAAATAAAACTGCCGCAATGCCCAACGAGAACCCCGCGATTTTCACGCGCCCCAGCAAAAAGCCTAGGCTCGAGACCAGAAAAAGCAGCAGTAAGGGATTTTCTTTGAAGAGTGCCAACATTAAGAACCTCGAGGTCAAACGATGAAACACGCGCTGTTAGGCACTTACTCGTGGGCTAATTCTCCAAGTTCTGGTGAACGCCATAACGCACTGAGCATCAGTTCCCTTGTAAAAATAAATTCTTTGGGCAAGCGGTCATAGAGTTTTACAAATAATTCATCGTGCGAAGCAATTTCTTGTTGCCATGCTTCTCGGTCTATGCTCAGTAACTGCTCGAATTGGGTTTTGCTGACCTCGAGTCCGCGCCAGTCCATGTCCTCGTAACGAGGTACCCAGCCGAGGACACTTTCGACACTGGTGGCGTGTCCTCTGGCACGTTCGATAATCCATTTGAGGACTCGCATATTTTCGCCAAAGCCCTGCCAGAGGTACTGTCCATTGGTGTCTTTGCGAAACCAATTGACATTAAATATCCGTGGTGGATTGGGCAATTCGCGTCCGATTTGCACCCAATGGTTGAAATAATCGCCCATGTGATAGCCACAAAATGGCAGCATTGCCATTGGGTCGCGTCGCACCGCACCTGTTGCTCCGACAGCAGCAGCAGTGGTTTCGCTGCCCATGGTCGCGGCGGCATAAACACCATAAGTCCAGTTAAAACTTTGGTAGACCAATGGTACGACACTCGAGCGCCGACCTCCGAAGATAAAGGCAGAAATCGGTACACCCAAGGGATCGTTATAAGCTGGGTCTATAACTGGGCATTGCGATATGGGCGCGGTGAATCTCGAGTTGGGATGGGCGGCTTTGCGTCCGTAATCAGGAGTCCAGTCTTGCCCTGTCCAATCTATTAAATGGGCAGGTGGCGTGGCAGTCATGCCTTCCCACCAAACATCTTGGTCGTCGGTCAGTGCCACATTGGTAAAAATCGTGTTCTCGAGGATGCTGTTCATGGCGTTTGGGTTGGATTCATAGTTTGTACCCGGTGCAACGCCAAAAAAACCTGCTTCTGGGTTGATGGCACGCAGTTGTCCAGCTTCGTCGGGTTTAATCCAAGCAATGTCATCGCCTACGGTACTGATTTGCCAACCATCATCGGTAAAAGGCTTGGGTGGGATCAACATTGCAAAATTGGTTTTGCCGCAAGCGCTAGGAAACGCGGCTGCGACATAGGTTTTTTCACCGTTTGGGTCTTTGACTCCAAGGATTAGCATATGTTCTGCCAACCAATTTTGTTCCTTTGCCAGAACACTGGCAATTCTTAAAGCAAAGCACTTTTTGCCAAGCAAGGCATTGCCCCCATAACCTGAACCAAAACTCCAGATGCTGCGCTCCTCTGGAAAATGGACAATGTATTTTTCTGGATTACACGCCCAAGAACCATCTTTTTGTCCAGCCTCGAGTGGTGCGCCAACACTGTGCAAACAATGCACAAAATCATTATTGCCCAGCGCCTCGAGTACCGCGCTTCCCATGCGGGTCATGATTCGCATATTGACCACGACATACGGCGAATCGGACAATTCCACACCAATGTGTGAAATCGGGCTACCAATTGGACCCATGCAGAACGGAATCACATACATGGTGCGTCCTCGCATTGAACCCGCGAATAAGCCTTGCAACTTGGTTTTCATACTCTTTGGTTCATGCCAGTTGTTGGTCGGACCTGCGTCGCGTTTGCTTCTCGAGCAGATAAAAGTACGGTCTTCGACCCGAGCCACATCGGTTATATCCGAGCGAGCCAAGAAACTATTAGGGCGTTTTTCTGGGTTGAGACGAGTGAACGTGCCGCTTTGCACCATTTGTTCGCACAGTAGGTCGTATTCGGCTTGTGAACCATCGCACCAATGAATCTGGTCTGGTTGGCAAAGGGCAGCGGTTTCTTCGACCCAGCGTTGTAACTCTGAATTCTTTGTGTCTAACATATAAATCCTCCTGCTACGAGTTTGCTTTTTCATAATTACCAAAGCATTACCACTAGCCTAAGAACAGTGCCGTAATGCCTTGGTAATGCCTAAACTCGAGACTTATCTGCGGAGGTACTTATGAAAATCAGTATTATCGGAAGTGGAATGGTTGGTGGCGCTATCGCCAATGCTTTAGCCCAGAAGAACTTGGCTTTAGAAATTGTTTTAATAGATAAGGAACACAGTATTGCCGACGCACAAGCCCTTGACATCAACAGTGGGTTTATGGGGCAAACCATCATTCGGGCAGGTGAACTCGGTGATGTTCACGATTCAAAGATTATTGTTTTGGCAGCAGGTCAACGCACCGCCCTGAATTACAGCAGTAGGCAATTACTTGATGTCAACACCACCATGTTACAAACGACCCTGAACACCATTCGAGCTTATGAATTACGCCCCGATGTGATTATTATCAATGCAATTCAACCAATAGACATGATGACCAATCATATTGCCAAATTATTTGGCGAAAAATACAGTAATCGTGTTATTGGCACTGGTACAATCCTCGAGACTAATTTGTTTCGCCAAGCCATTGCTAAACACGTCTTCGTTCATTTAAGTCAAGTGCATGGCTATGTCCTTGGGCAACAAGGTGGCAGTGCCTTGATGGCATGGAGTACCGTTCGCATAGCTGGCATTCCTTTTGAAACATATCTCGAGCAGCACGGGCAGCACCTCACCAATCAACATAAGAACAAAATCACCGAAGCTGTACAGTACGCGGTTAATAAAGCCTTACAGCAAAAAGGATCGTTTTTGTTTGGCTTAGGTCATGCCATCACTCATTTAATCAACGCTATTCTCGAGAATCGTCATGAAATCCTGACGGTCAGTGCTTGGGATGAAGCTCAAGGTGTCGCCATTGCACTGCCCAGAGTCATCGGTCAAGACGGGGTTCTCGAGACTGTAGAACCAATGTTATCGCCAGATGAAGCCGCGAAACTCGAAGTGATTATAGGATACTTTAAGAACGCATAAAGTCACTTGTTCACCGCTTCAAAATGCTAAACTCGAAGTGGTGAATAGATTGTTTCAAACTAACTTTTGGTGCAATGTGCGAAAAATAGAATCACGATGGATGTTCTTAGCCATGTTCAGCCTCTTAGGGGCGCTCATAGCCTTGTACTTATTACTCAGCCATTTGAGTATTTCTAGGCTTATCTGCCCAATTGGAGGATGCGAAAAAGTACAAGGGAGTGCTTATTCAAAAATCCTAGAAATCCCAGTGGCTGCTTACGGATTTCTTGTCTTTACAGCTTTGCTTTGTCTTTCAATCTTTGGCGTATTCGTACTTAATCGTCAAATTGTACAAAACACTATTTTGCTCGTTTCGAGCTTAGGAGTCATGGCTTACCTTGCATTCACGTACTTAGAAGCCTATGTCATTCAAGCATGGTGCTTTTGGTGTGTTGCCTCGAGCCTGATGATGTTTGGGATTTGGGTCATTGCAATACAAGATTTTATCGGCAGGAAAAGTGGGTTGACGAAACGTCTCTAAACAGGTACATTATTGGATGCTACGCGGGTATGGTGTAGTGGTAGCACAGCAGCCTTCCAAGCTTCTGGCATCAGTTCGAATCTGATTACCCGCTCCAAAAATTGTGATTAGCACGAAAAACCAGAAGTCCCTCGAGCGCATTTAGACTCGAGGGACTTCTGGTTTCAAGGAGCTTGGCTACGGATTTTCAAACACTTACTTTGGTGTGACTGCTTCTTGGAAAATTGGTACAGCCCGATTAACAAGATTTTTCAGACTGAGTTCTTGAGCGCTGACCGCAGTACCAGCCGTCCCTTCTGCGTCAAATTCCCAATTCTTGAGCAGTTCGCCATCTGGTTTTGTCACAAAAAACTTACCTGTTAAAATATGAAAATAGGTTGTCACCCCTAAGACCGAAGTCGTTCTGTTGTTCTTTTGACTGAAATTACTAATCAGGATAAAATTTGGTTCAAATTCTTTGGTTAAACTGAGCAGTTGTTTGACCTGCGAAGTATTTGAATCATTATAATTTGATTGGTTTGAGATTGTTCTTTCAACAATAAAAACACGGTAATCCAAGGCTTTTAGTGCGTCGGCAATAAAAGGTTCGACTTTTTTCTTAAAACTGTATACGCCTGTATCCGAAGTAACCAAAACCACACGAGGTTTCTCGGTTTGGGCTGAGACAAAAGACATAAGTGCCAGTATCAAAATAGCGATTTTTTTCATAAAACTCCTTTTTGGCATTGGTGTTGTCATGAGTATACCCTAGGTTACAATTTTTTAGGGTTCAAATCTGACACCATTCCAGAGCCAAGTACCTCCTAAAAATGGTGAGGTCAGATTTTATGATTAGCAGGGAGGCTTTTGAGGCATAATAAGCCGATGAATCCTTTGGTCAGTGCCGCTTGGTTACTCGAGAACATTTCAAACCCCAATTTACGTGTGGTGGATACTCGTTTTTGGTTAGGGCAGCCAAGCGCAGGTCTGGATGCGTATACAACTGGGCATATAGAAGGGGCAATTTTTTTGGATTTAGAAACTGATCTTTCAAGTCCTAAACACCCCAATGGTACGGGTGGACGGCATCCACTTCCAGACCCCGAAACCCTAGCGAAAAAACTCTCGAGCGTCGGTATTGGTTCAGAGCATTTGATTGTGGCTTATGACGATCCAAGCACTGGACAAGGATTTTATGCCGCCCATTTATGGTGGCTGATGCGTTACCTTGGGCATGACCAAGTGCAGGTTTTGGATGGTGGTTTACCGGCTTGGGCTGGAAAACTCGAGACAAGTATTTCAAAATATCCCAAAGCGATGTTTAGCCCCCAAATCCGCCCTGAAATGCTGGTCAGTGCCGAAGAAGTAGCGGCTCGAGATGCCAAAACAAGGTTAATTGATGCTCGAGCGCCAGAGCGTTTTTGTGGGCTGGTTGAACCACTTGACAAAAAAGCTGGGCATATTCCGGGGGCAGAGAATCTACCTTGGGTTTCGGCACTCGAGCATGGTTTCTGGAAAAGTCCAGTTACCCAAGGACAGAGGTTTAATTTAGAAGACACCCAAGAGATTATCTTGTATTGCGGCAGTGGCGTGAGTGCTTGTGCCA
Organism: Deinococcales bacterium; assembly: GCA_031388325.1. Taxonomy (GTDB): domain Bacteria; phylum Deinococcota; class Deinococci; order Deinococcales; family JAAFIG01; genus JAAFIG01. The sequence continues at coordinate 250 of JANNEE010000547.1, read as the reverse complement.
ATGCGCTTTCGCTCGAGCTTGCTGGGGTACAAGGCGCAAAGTTATATGCGGGCAGTTGGTCAGATTGGGTTTCTGATGACTCGAGACCCACCGAGTAAAGCGACTGAATTGGCAATCCGTTCGCCCGTGGGCGTGAGGATGTACTGCCGTTGCTGATGGCGTATGTACCCACATTTCTCGAGGTCTTTTAGGGTCATGGTCAGGGCGCGTGAGGTGATACTTGGCAGCACTTCCAGCAACCTCGAGAAAC
>JANNEE010000544.1:0-1862 GCA_031388325.1 Deinococcales bacterium | reverse complement strand
ATGGTCATGGTAAAAAGCTGCCACCACGTTACAAGAAATACCCGCACTGGTCAGCGCAGTGGCAAAAGCAGCCGTTAAACCCACCGCCTCAAGACTGGAATACACACTTAAGCTAATCCAAGCAAGTTCTGCGCCATACTCGAGATTAAGTTCATCGGCACGGGATTTCTCAAGAATTAGGGTGCGTCCTTCAGCTTCACAAAACATCCCTAAAATTCCATCTGGGATACTCGATACAAGTGGCACTGTCACAAAAACATAAGTTAGAGGATTCAAGACAGGCTGCATGGTTTTTAATAAAATCTCGAGATTGGATTTGGGCATTGCTAAATGATACGTTTTAAGCATGTTACTCTGCACATTCACCGAAAGCCAAAAACTACCCATCAGTCAAGTCGGAATTGAAAGTAAAAACTTAATTGGTAAAACGGGTTTTGTTATTACTGCCCGAGCCGAAGAACAATTTTATCTCTCCAATAACCTACCCGAGAATCTGAGAGAAGCCTTTAAGTCAATCAATCCAAGGCGCTTAGACGAAGATTTACTCGAGGTGCTGTGTTCTCGAGCCAGCAAACGAATTTTAGAAGCCACGATGCTCGAAGATTTTATCAGTCAGATGTATACTGCTTTTGACAACAGCCACTTCTCGAGCCGCCTGATTTTACGCCGTGAAAACGAAAAGCACTTTGAGGTTGCCAATCGCAAACGCGAAGTGCTGCTGGCATTAAAACGCCTCTGGGCGCGGGATTGGCAATTTGAAGCAGTGATGAAGCGATTAGATACCACGGGTAAAATTGGACTGGATGCTAGGGCAGTGTATTTGCTCCAAGCTGCGGTTTAGGGTACTAATTATTTTGGCAGATGCTCAAACCAGCCCGAACCATTAAACTCGAGCATGGAATTTATCCCATACCAAGAATCTGATTTGCTCGAGTGTGTGCGTTTGCGTAATCTCGCTGACCCAAGCCGCCCAACGACTGCCGAAAGCATCCAGCATCGTGATGCGACACGGGCTAAAACTGCAAAATTTGCACGATTTTTTGTGGTTGTACACGGTCAAAACATTGGTTTGGTCAATCTCGAGACTCCACTTTCTAATCCCGAACCTGACGAACTCGAGCTTGGGCTGCATTTGTTACCAGCCCATTTAGATACAGCCGAAGCTGTCTACAAAAAAGTTTTACAAGTCGCGCTGCCGCTCGAGCCGAAACTGTTGCGGGTCAGTGCCAAAGAGAATCTATGGGCGTACTCGTTTTATCTTGGACAGGGCTTTAGCGAATTTGACCGAACGTTCCCGAGTAGCTTGCACCTTGAATCCTTTGATGCTGCACCGTTTGCACCTCTGCTCGAGAAAGCGGGGAACGCAGGTCTCGAGATTGGGACACTTGCTTCTGAACTGGTCAATCCCCGTTTTGCTCGGCGCTATTACAATGCAATTGTTGAAATCTTGCACGATGTTCCAGCCGCTACTGCTTTACAACCTTGGGATTTTGAAACATGGCAAGAACGCACTTTACAAGGACCGACATTTTACCCCGAAGCTGAATTTATTGGTTTTATTGGCACTGAAATTGCTGGGGTTTCGCAATTACTGCGTTCATCTCGAGACTCCACGATTCAAACAGGTTTAACGGGTGTGCGTCGGGCATATCGGCGTTTGGGGATTGCCGTTGCCTTGAAAGTAGCGGCGGCTCAGTTTGCACAAAATAATGGTTTTAAGTTTATTCGGACTACTAATCATGTGATTAACCGACCAATGCTTGCAATTAACGAAGCGATAGGGTTTGTTAAAGACCCCGCCACTGTATATTTACGAAAAGCAGTTGTTTCATGAAATTCGCACTGCCAATGACTCGAGAAAT
>JANNEE010000518.1:0-5378 GCA_031388325.1 Deinococcales bacterium | reverse complement strand
GCTTAGGCATCAAATTCCTACCGCTTTGGTTGGCGCTCATCCTTCAAGCCATTATTTTCGCAGCCTTTCATCCTGCTCCAAGGGCGGCATGGGGTTATACCCTCTGGACTGGTTTAATTGGTTTGTTGTTTGGGCTAATCACCGTTTCTTCTGGCAGTGTGATTCCAACCATGCTGGCACATTACTTGTTTAATCACCTTAATTTTGTGGCAGCCCTCGAGCGAACAGAAGTGAAAAAACTTTAATCCTGCCTTACCTTGCTCTGTGTCGTCTGCCTAACTGTTTTTGTGGCAAAACTATTGCACAATGTTAAAAGAGGTTTTTAATATGCGTGAAAGAATGTTTGCTTTAACCACCCCCGAAGAAGTTAATTTGTTTTTATCTGAAAATCCTGCTTGTGCAATTTTTAAGGCTGGAACATGCCACAAAACCATGCAGGGTTGGGGCAATATCGAATCGTACCTTAGTCAGCGTCCAGACGTGCCTGTCGGTGTGATTCGTGTGGTCGAGGCTCGTCCTGCCAGCAATCATGTGGCAGATTTAACAGGGATTGTGCATCAGAGTCCGCAAATTATTTTGTTCCGCGACCAAGAAGCCAAGTTTGATTTGGACAATTGGAACATCACCAAAGAAAACCTCGAGCCGAATCTCGAGAAATTCTTGCCGCCACTGACTGGCGAAGTGGTTGCCGCCGACAAACACACCAGCTTAGACCCGTATAAGAACCTGATGGATAAGTACCTCAGTGGCAACATTTCCGAGAGCCAATTCCAATGGACATACTTAGAAATGTTCCGCAACGACGCAAACCTGCGTAGTCAAGATGAATTTGGTTTGCTGGATAGTTTATTTGGTAATCCAGACGATCATCACATTCACGCCGGGGCAATTGTGCAACTCGAGATGGCAAACCAAAACGCTGGGGCAGTAGCGCCATTACTCGAGCGAGTAACAGCCTTACGTGCAGCCATGGCTTGAGCCGAATCATTTCCCCCACGGTATTGTGGGGGTTTTATATTCCCAAAACCAATTTGGCAATGTTGAAGTAAATCAGCAAGCCAGTCGCATCCATGATGGTGGCTAAGAACGGACTCGAGGTCAGGGCGGGGTCTATTTTTAGTTTATAAAAAGCAATTGGCAGCATCGCGCCGACAATATTTGCCACAAAAACAATTGCAAAAACCGCTAAAGCAATGGTCAGGGCAATTGGTGTTCCAGCGTCTGATTTTAAGACCAGCACCCGAATAAAGGCAAAAACAGCTAGGGTTGCGCCGAGTAGTAAACCCGTGCTGAATTCTTTAACCAGCACTTTAAGCGCGTCTCGTCCACGAATTTGTCCTTGGGAAATCGCACGAATAATCAGCACCGCGCTTTGCGAGCCTGTATTTCCACCTGTGCCAATCAGGGCGGCGATATAACTTTGTAAAATAATTTGTTGGGTCAGTAAATTTGCGTAACTCGTGTTGACGGCTACAGTTAGAATTTCCGAGACCGACAGTGCCGCTAACCACAAAACTCGTTTTTGCCATAAAATAATGGGGCTGGTGCGAAGGTAATCAATTTCTGAGCCTTCCATGGCTGCGCCTTTGTAAATGTCTTCGGTGGCTTCTTCTTCGATAACATCAATCACATCATCAATCGTAATAATCCCTTTAAGAACACCGTTTTCGTCCACCACAGGCATGACATTCAAATCGTAATCTCGCATTAAACGGGCGACTTCTTCTTGGTCGGTGTTGGTGCGGGCAAAAATAATTTCTCGACGGGCAATGTCTTCGATTTTGGCTCGAGAAGGGGCAGTCACAAGGCTTTGTAAGGAAATCATGCCTGTCAGTTGCCCCTCAGAATTGACCACATATAAATTGCTGACTGTTTCGGCGTGGTCAGCGGCTTGGCGTAAAAATTGCAAGGTGTGTTGGACTGTCCACGCCTCGAGTACCGCCACAAATTCGGGGGTCATCATCCCGCCAGCGTCATCATCTTCGTACTGGAGTAACCCCAAGGCGCTCGAGGCAAGCGTTGGCGGTAAGGCTTTTAAGAGGTGGTCTCGAGTCTCAGCGTTCGAGATTTCTTGTAGTAAATCGGCAATTTCGTCCGGTCCAATAAACGCACCCATCACCCGAAGTCGGTCGGCGGATAAATCTGGTACAAACTCGGCTTGTTCGATTAAGGGTAAATCAGTAAAGGTACTGGCAGCCCGTTCTACAGGCAGTAAACGCAGAAACTCGAGGCGCTCAGTTTGGTTAGCATCCTGAAAAGCCGCGTCTATGCTGGTTTCGGGCTGGCTTCGCAATAAGGCTTTGAATTCTAGGCGCTGACCTTCACGCAGCACGGCTAGAATTTCGTTTGGCTCGAGAACCGTTTCAAAACTGGTCATGATTCACCCCCATTTCACTGCCCTAAACAGTGTTTAGAAAAAAAGGGTTCAGTTCAATAGAGCGATATGAACCCCGTAACAACTTAACGGCTCTGGGTCGGCGGTGTTGCTCGGCTCGGTTTTCATATCACCTTCTTTCTGCTCGAGATTATTTTATGAATCCTCGAACAATGCGGTAGTCTAAGGCTGGATTTAGGATGGTGTCAACCACGGATGTCGGTGTAGCCTCAACCACAAAAGCGGTAGACTGATGCCATGCACAAAGTTTCGCTGATTCGTTGGTTTGCCAATCAGGGGTTGGTCTTAAAAATTATTTTACTGACTGTTGCTTCATTGCTGCCTGTTCTACTGATTGCTTTAACGCTTTATTTTTTGAATTACAACCGCGAAAACGAAGAAACTTACGGTTTGTGGCAGGAGGGCTTATCGTTTCATTTGGCAGAACGCATAGACCATAATTTAGATGCCCGCAGTGCCGATGTGCTGGCTTTGGCAGCTTCGCCTTTGGCTCAGAATATGCAAAGCCAAGCCTTAAAAGATTGGTTGCCGTCCTTACTAAGCAGTTATGCGCCCAATTACAGCTTAATGTTGGTGGTCAATACCAAAGGTAAAATCATTGCCGCCGCAGGGCAAGACGAAAGTGGCGAAGAACTCGAGGTACAGAGTTTGTTTGGGCAGAATATGGCAAAAGAATCTTGGTTTTTGCGTGCTTTAGAAAAACCCGAAGGTGAAATAGATTTAATAGAACCGCAGCGCGATGCACTGGTTGCCCAACTCGACCCGAGCAAAGCCCTGAGCATGGGTTTTTCTGCGCCGATTCGCAATGCAAACGGCGAGGTGATTGGGGTTTGGAGCAACCGTTTTAAGTGGACTCAAATTCAGAATCAGGTGCTTGCGATTGCCGAACGCGCCGCCAACGAAGATTCGGTGGTGGATTTTGTAATCCTCAATAAAACTGGTCTGGTTCTCGAGCATCCAGATGAAACACAAATCCTTAAAACCAAACTGAGCGACTACCAAGGATTAAAAAGCCCTGAATCCGAAGGCTATTTTCTTGGACGAGATTACGCCACGGCTTCTGGGCAAGGCATCGAAGCCTATTATAAAAGCGCTGGCATCAGTGGCAAATTGGGCTGGTTGGTGGTCTCGAGTGTTCCGATAGTCGATTTATACAATGACCGTGATTACGCCATCGTAAAACTCTTGCCAATTATTTTGGTGTTGCTGCTGGTGATTGTGGTTGCCCTATTTTTCTCGGTGCGTTATGTGACCAAAGGCTTAAGACAACTTGGTAAAAACGCTCAAGAATTATCAAAAGGGAATCTCGAGCAACAACTTGGAACATATCCAAAAGATGAACTCGGACGTTTTGCCCATGCTTTTGCCAAAATGATTGATTATCAACAAAATCTTGCGATGGCAGCCCAAGCCATCACTGAACGTGACCTGACCCAAAACATTGTTATGGCATCAGAAAAAGACAAGCTCGGACAAGCCTTCGCCGAAATGAACCAAAATGTACGCGAACTCTTACAAACTTTGCAACAAGGTACGATTTCACTTTCATCGGCTTCAAACCAAATGCTCAGCAGCAGCCAAGCCCAAGCAGGCAGTGTCCAACAACAATTTGCTGCCATCGCCCAAACCAGTGCCACGGTAGACGAAGTTTACACCACCACCGAACAAGCCCTCGAGTATGCAATTCAAACCCGTGAAGCCGCCCAAGGGATTGCTCGAGTGGTCGAACTTGGTGTGGATGCCACAACAGCAGCCAATCAAAGCATGGCAGACATTAAATTTAGGGTCGGCGATATTGCCGAAAATATTCTGGCGCTGTCTGAGCAAACCCAAGCCATCGGCGAAATCATTGCCACAGTTGCCAAACTTGCCGACCAGAGCAATTTACTGGCACTAAACGCCGCTATCGAAGCGGCAAGGGCGGGCGAACATGGCAAGGGCTTTAGTGTGGTTGCCCTCGAGATTCGCACTTTATCTGAGCAATCCAAAACCGCCACACTTCAAGTCAGGGATTTACTCTCAGAGATTCAACGCGCCACCAACAACGCCGTCATGACCACCGAACAGGGCATCAAGGTGGCGGATGCTGGTGTGGACAGCATCGGCAGGGTTACTGAGGTGATTACACAACTCAGTAACGCCATAGAAAACGCCGCTCAGAACGCATTTTTAATCAGTGCTTCGGTACAACAACACAGTGTTGGAATGCAGCAAATATCCAGTGCGATGCAGAGTTTACGCAGCAACGCCGAGAAAACCTTAGAGACATCAAGCAGTAGTAAAGGTGCTGCCGAAGAACTCTCGAGTCTTGCCACGCGCTTAAAAAGCCTGACTGAGAGCTATAAAATGAATCCATGATCAAAGCTGTTTTTTTTGATGTTGGCGAAACCCTAATTTGCGAAACCGAACAATGGGGACACTGGGCAGATGTATTGGACATCTCGAGACTGACGTTCTTCGCGGCGCTCGGCATGGTGATTACCAACAATTGGCATCACCGCAAAGTCTTTGAAGTGCTAGGGACAACGTACCAAGACGCAGTTCTCAAACGCGAAAAAAAAAGTATTGCCCCTTGGGAAATACAAGCCTCGGATTTTTACCCAGATGCCATTTTGTGCTTAGCCCAACTGCAAGCCGCTGGGATTGAAGTTGGAATTTCTGGCAATCAACCCGAACAAACCGAAACAGTTCTGCGTGGTCTCGAGTTACCGATTACTTACCTCGCTTCAAGTGCCAGTTGGGGTGTAGAAAAGCCAAACCCAGAATTTTTTAAGCGCATCATTCAAATCACCAAGCTCGAGCCACACGAAATTGCTTATGTTGGCGATAGATTAGACAACGATGTGCTTCCCGCCTAGGCAATCGGTATGAAAGCGGTTTTCTTAGAGCGAGGACCTTGGGGCGTGATTCATGCCCAGCGTCAAGAGGTTAAAAAAGCTGATTTGCATCTGCATTCTTTGAAGAATTTACTCGAGGTTATTCG
>JANNEE010000508.1:0-3080 GCA_031388325.1 Deinococcales bacterium | reverse complement strand
AAGCGAACTCGAACGTACCTTCAAAGCCGAATTGCTGGCTCGGAACGCTGGGACTTTAAGCGCCAAGTGCGGGAAGCTCGGGGCAAAAGCCTGAGTAAATTAGGCTCGGAGCTTGGCATCAGCAAAGGCAGGGTGCATCAGCGCGAACAAGCCAGTGCGAACCTAGAAATCAAAACGATTCTCGAGCAAGCCGATGCCCTCGAGTACGAAGTTGAATTGGTGTTAAGACCAAAGCAAGGTGGGCAGGAAATACGAGCGTTGCTGTAAAATGCGTTTCAGTAAAGCGTGATAGGATTTGTATGTAGCCCTGTGCTAAACGCCAAGGCTCGAGCCGTAACCAGAAAGGAGTTTTATGACCCAAGCCAGTTCAACTCTAAAAAAATGGCAAGCGGTACTCGAGAACCCTTCGCTACACGATTTACCCTATAAAATCGAACTGAACGAAAGAGGGCAATTACTGATGAGTCCAGTCACCAAACGCCATACATTTTTGCAATACTTAATAGCAAAACATCTCGAGCAACTACTAAGAGGTGGTTATGCACTTCAAGAAGTCAGTATCCTAACCAGCAAAGGTATACGGGTGGCTGATGTTGCATGGGCGCTCGAAACGCATTTTCATAATGAACCCAACGATGTCTTCACAAAAGCCCCAAGCATCTGCATAGAAGTCTGGAGTAACAGCAACACCAAAGAAGAATTTCTCGAGAAACGCGGCTTGTACTTTGCCGCAGGCGCAACAGAAGTTTGGGAATGCGACCAAAATGGCAATATGCAGTTTTTTAAGGCAGATGGTTTACTTGAGCAATCAGAATTGGTAACAGATTTCCCAAAAGTGATTTCAACAGCTTTTAACTAAGGCACTCTAGTGAAGCGTGATAGGATTTTGCGTACAGCCCTGTGCTAAACGCCAAGGCTCGAGGCTCAAAATATTGGCATCAGATTGTTATATACTCAGGTCATGTCGCAGCCAAGTACCCGAAAAAGCCGCAGTGGTAACACTTCCATTAAAGGTATTTTTATTCGTGGTTTTAAGTCGATAAAAAATAAAGTAGAGATTGGTTTTCAGCCTTTGACAATTATTGCGGGTGCAAATAGTTCAGGAAAGTCTTCCTCTTTTCAGCCATTATTACTTCTTAAACAAACCCTTGATTCTCCATTTGACTCGGGTCCTCTACGGATAAATGGCGATACAGCAAAATTTAGTGATGCCACTCAATTATTTTGGAATGGTGGTAAAAATGATTCTACTTCCGAATTTGAAATAGGATTTATGTTGGACGGCTCAAATCCTTCTGTCGTCTATGAAAAAGCAAAAATTGGACTTCGCATAAATCGAATTGAATTTGATAATTCAGGTAAGAGAGAACAAGTAAGTGAAAAACTGACCCAAGAAGCACTAAAAAATATTTTTACCTTTCCAGAAAACATTGGTGAACAATATCTTGGAATAACCGAATATCAAACAAATATACACATACAGCGAAAGCGTTGGTATTTAGACGCGAATCTGCAAATAATTTCAGAAGTCGAACCGATTGATACTCCGTTTTTAAGACCTTCATTAGCATTTTTTTTAAAAATTCAGCAAGAGATAAATCAAGTTATTTATCTACCTGGACTTAGAGGTAATCCAGAGCGTTTTTATCCAGAGACTGCCATAGGTAAGTCTTTTTCTGGTGTTTTTACTCCGTATTCCGCAAGTATAATCGCAAATTGGAAAGATAAAAAAGACTCTGCACTATTGCAATTAAGCAATGACCTAAAAGAAATAGGATTGACTTGGAAGGTTGAACCAAGAAGAATTGATGATACAAGAGTAGAGTTACGGGTTGGACGACTACCACAATCAGCTAAAGGTGGTGCAAACGATTTGGTGAGTATCGTAGATGTGGGTGTGGGTGTCTCCCAGACACTACCTTTATTGGTTGCTTTGCTTGTTGCCGAAAAAGGACAAATTGTCTACATAGAACAACCCGAAATACACCTGCACCCTCGAGCGCAAGTAGCACTTGCCCCTATCCTCATTCGAGCCGCAAATAGGGGCGTAGTAACTGTCATTGAAACACACAGTAGTTTGCTCTTAAAAAGTATTCAAGAACAAGTCGCTCTTGGCAAAATTATGCCTGAGAAAACTGTTCTACATTGGTTTTCTCGAGATGAAAATGGTGTAACAAATGTTCAGAGTGATTCTTTTTCCAAAGACGGTTCTTATGGAGATTGGCCCGAGGATTTTGCGGATACAGAACTAGATATTGAAGACAGATTCTTACGTGCGTCTTTTGGTCAGGAAGTATGACTCGTGTAATTGTGGATGTTTCAGTAGCACGTTCTAGTGGCAATATAACTGCCGTTCATCCGAATGCTGTGGCTTGTAGAGAAGTATTGGATTCAATCCGAGACCACCCGAGTATTTTTCTGATAATGACCAGCGAAATTTGGGAGGAATGGCTAAAAAACGACGTTGAATCTCAAAGGGCTTACGCGTCAAAATATGCGCTTAAATGGCTTTCTGCAATGCGCTCAAAACAAAAAATAAAGTTGATTAAAACTATAAAAATCAATGAATTTGACCAATGCGCTCAGGCTAATTTGATTCCCACCCACCTGACTGAACTTCGTAAAGATGCACATTTATTTTATGCAGCATTATCTTCAGACAAAAAAGTTATTTCGTGTGATAAAAGGTGTTGGGAATACGCAATTGCCATTGCTGATTGCTATCCAAGAATTCGAGGTTTACATTGGGTCAATCCCAATGATGCTTATTGCCTAGAGTGGATTTCGGAAGGTGCAAATGACAATCCATATTGGACACCTTCAAATCAGTAAATTTCATGCTTAATTCTATTTCTCTTTTCAGTGGTTGTGGCGGCTTGGATAGCGGTGTCTTCCAAGCTGGTTTCACGCCATTGGCTCTTGCCGAAATAGACCCTCATGCCACCAAAACCTTGTCGCATTGGCTGGGGCAAATTCTCAAAGGCAAGACCTTTTATCTGCTCAGTGCATTTTGCTTTGGCTCGAGCGCGTTCTATTCTAATCCCATATAAATCTGCTCGAGATAAACCGCCTTAAACCTC
>JANNEE010000499.1:0-8762 GCA_031388325.1 Deinococcales bacterium | reverse complement strand
CGAATCGGCTGGTAATTTCACTGCTCGAGTTTAGGTTTAGCGTACCTTGGACTGTAACCGCTGCTACGGCGGTGTACTTGGCTTTCAGGGCTGCAATATCTGGTTTTGGAACAACGACGATTGGATTTACAAATTTTGGTTTGCCATTCAAACAAAAACCCATTCCAGAATTATCCGAGCAAGTTGCAGCACTCGTACTCGAGACTTGACCACCATTCAAGATGATGTTCCTCGAGTTTAGGCTTAGTCCAGTATTGGCATGGATACTCGAGCCGTTTTGTAGGGTGAAGCCTTGGTTACTTTGGAATGAACTTCCAGCAATAATTCCGTGGAGCATAATATCTTTGGGGCTTGTTAATCCTCGAGCATTGATTTGTTGTTCTTGGGCGGGTGCTTGTGGGCAAGCGGTAAGGGCGATAGCGAGAAGCGCGGGGATGTGCATAAGACCTCCTTTTTTGTTTCGGGGTATGGGCTTAGAAATTATTGTAGTCCAAAATTTAGGCATCATAAAAGTATCTTACTGCAAAAAAAAAAGTATTGTTAATAAGACGATATAATTGTGAATTTAAGTCAAATTCAGTAGTTTACCTGAACTTACCGCATTTGTGTGTTCAAAACCAGCACAAGCCAAAACCTAACGAATAATCTTCGCGGGTTCTATGCCCACAGCGCGGCGGGCTGGAATAAACGCAGCCAGTAATGACTAACCGCACTGACCCACAAAAAATTGGTGACTCGAGGGTCGGTGGGTATGGATGTTCTCTTGCAGCGTGAACATGAAGTGCAACAGTTATTGAACTGATATTTATGTCAGGGCTGCCACGATAATCGCAACCTCGGTAATTTCAACAATTGCGCCGTAAACATCGCCGCTAATCCCACCATTTAGGCGGCTCGAGGCAAACCACGCAACCGCCAAAGCAGCCAGCACCGCCACAAGTACCAGTTTTGGCGCTAAGAACACGGCTGGTAGAGCAATCAAAAAACCGACTTTCCAGTTGCCTTCCCTTGACCTTGCGCCTAGGCTTTCGGCTCGAGCGCTAGGGAATAAGTTCATGGGTATTAACAGTGCGGCTCTGGCAAGCACAGGGGCAAGCAGCAGTGGTAGCCATACCTCGAGACTTTGTAGGGCGCTCCATTTGAGAAGAATATGCACCGCGCCCACAGCTAAACCAAATGCGCCCATATGAACATCGGACAGTATCTCGAGCCGTTGGGTTGGGGGTTTAGCAGCAAGGAGTGCATCACCACAGTCTACCAGACCATCAAAGTGCAGCATTCCAGTTAAACCAAACCAAACTGCCACAAGCAGCGCCGCCGAAACTGCACTGGGCAGACTCGAGAAGAGCAGCATCGCCAAACACAGCAGTACCCCAAGTGTCCAACCAACGGCGGGGTAGTAGCCACTGGCGTTTCTAAATTCGCCTTCTTTGACTTCACCAACGTGTGGAAAAGGCAAGGTAGTTAAGAACGTATGGGCTAAGTGCAGTCCACGCCAGAGGCTCGAGTTCACGCGCCATTCTACGACTGATTGTGTATGGCATTCTACGACTGATTGTGTATTGCTGTGTCTTTTGGTTAGAATTGGCGAGAAGCTACACATTGGGGATTTTTGGGAAGACGCTACTCTTTTTATTTTTTGGAGGTTGCTCGTGAATGTGATTTTCTTATCCCCGCATTTTCCACCAAATTTCAGGCATTTTGTTCGGGGCTTACGTGAAGCTGGTGCAACCGTACTTGGTTTGGGCGATGAACCGTTTGATAATTTGCATTCGGATTTGCGTGGCAAGTTCCATGAGTATTACCGTGTCTCGGACATGGAAAATTACGATGCCTTGGTGCGCGGTATGGGGCATCTGACTTTCAGATGGGGCAAAATTGGGCGTTTGGATAGCTTAAACGAACATTGGCTCGAGACCGAAGCGGCGCTGCGAACCGATTTTAATATTTCTGGGATTCAATTGGATTGGATTGATAACATCAAACGCAAATCGCATATGAAACAGCGTTTTCGTGAAGCGGGTGTGGCTGTGGCAAGGGGGCAGGTCTGCATCACTGTCGAGGAAACCAAAGCCTTTGTTAAAGAAGTTGGTTATCCGATTGTCGCTAAACCAGATATTGGGGTCGGGGCAGCCAAAACCTATAAAATTACCGATGATTTTGAACTCGATTTTTATCTGCGTGATAAACTGCCCGTCGAGTATATTCTTGAGGAATTTGTTAAAGGCGATATTGTCACCTTTGATGGACTGACCGATAAGGACGGTAAGATTCTTTTTCTTGCCAGTCATCGCTACTCGAGAGGTGTGATGGAAACGGTCAACGAAGACGGCGACATTTACTACCATTCCGAACGGGTTATTCCCGAGCCACTGATGCAGGCTGGCACAGCATCCTTAAAAGCCTTTGATGTCCGCGAACGGTTTTTCCACCTCGAGTTCTTTGAGATAGACGGCAAAATTACTGCCTTAGAAGCCAATATCCGCCCACCCGGTGGTTTAACGGTGGACATGTTCAATTATGCCAACGATATGGATGTTTACCAAGAATGGGCAAATCTGCTGGTCAAAGGCGAATTTAATGCCAAAGCCGACCGTCCGTACCATACCGTTTATATCGGACGCAAAGACCACTTGCATTATGTTTTAGACCACACGGCGGTTCTCGAGCAGTACCAAGAGATGGTTTGTCATCACGAACCAATCATGAGTATTTTTAGTCGCGCCATTGGCAATTACGGCTATATTTTGCGTTGCCCAGACCTCGAGCCATTACTGGCAGCCGCCGAAGAGATTATCAAGAAGCTATGAAGAAAAGGCGGAAGGCGAAGGGCAAAAGGCGAAAGGTTTTTAATTTTGCCCTTTAACCTTCGCCCCTAGGAGCTACTATGCACATCGAACATCATCAATGGTTTTCTAGTCATCTTGGGCATGACATGCACTTTAAGGTCTACGGACATTATGGGCAACCGATTCTGGTTTTTCCTGCTCAGGATGGGCGTTTTCATGATTATGAGGGCTTTAAGATGATTGAAGCCTGCAAAGAATTTATTAACGGCGGACGGGTTAAATTTATTTGTATAGACAGCGTAGACTGGCAAACATGGACAAATAAAGGCGCACCCCCAGCCGAACGGGCTAGACGGCACGGCGATTACGAAAAATATGTGATTAACGAAGTTCTGCCTTGGGTGCAAAAACACACCGGTTTAAGCACGTTATGGACAACGGGTTGCAGTATGGGGGCATTACACGCCACCAATTTTTTCTTAAAACGCCCCGATGTGTTTGATGGTTTAATTGCCTTATCTGGGTTGTACAGTATGCAGAGCTTTATTGGTGAGTACGGCGACGACAACACTTTCTATAACAGCCCCTTACAGTATTTACCCAATTTATCTGACCCGTGGCATTTAGAGCATTACCGCCGAGCCAAAATTGTTTTTGCTGTCGGACAAGGCAACTGGGAAGTCGAATCGATAGCCGACACCCAAGCCATGCAGCAATTACTAGCCTCGAAAAACGTCCCCGCTTGGTTTGATTACTGGGGCTACGATGTACCACATGACTGGACTTCTTGGCGCGAGATGATGCCGTATTTCTTAGAGAAAATTCTATAAACTTTCTCGAGGAGATTTTATGATTTTCGCGTCACGGTTTTCACAGATCAAAAAGTCTTAAGCAAATTTGTTCGTTCACGGTAAAAAGAACCAAACTTGCTATCAAAACAAGCACCAATTCAAGCCAATTTATTTCAGGCTGTACATCGGCTAACGCCCGCGTAATTGCCCTTGTAATCTCTCGAGCAACCCAAGGGCTTCTAGCGGCGTAAGCCTTGCAATATCAAGCTCGAGAATCTGCCCTGAAATACTCTGGGCTGCGTCTGCCGAGTTGGTCTCCAGCGCCCGTAGAATTGCCCCGGCTCGAGTGGTCACGCTTGGTGGCAGCCCTGCCAGTTGTGCCACATGCACCCCGTAGCTTTTGCTGGCAGCCCCAGTCATGACTTGATGGTAAAAGCGCAGTCCGTTTTGGGCTTCTTCTTCGGCAGCCACGTGCATGTTGACCACACCAGCAAGGCTATTCTCGAGTTTGGTCAGTTCAAAGTAATGCGTGGCGAACAGTACAGCAGCATTGGTTTGACTTAAAAATTCGATGGCGGCTTGGGCAATAGCCAGTCCGTCATATGTGCCAGTCCCACGTCCGATTTCGTCCAGTATCACAAGGCTGTTTTCCGACACACCGTGCAGAATTTGTGCCAGTTCGCGCATTTCGACCATAAAGGTACTTGCGCCGCCTGCGAGGTCATCGGATGCACCAATACGCGTAAAAATACGGTCAAAAATGCGTACCTGAGCGCTTTTGGCGGGTACAAAAGAACCAACTTGGGCAAGCAGTGCAATTAACGCCGTTTGGCGTAAAAACGTGCTTTTGCCGCTCATGTTTGGTCCGGTAATCAAATGAATTCGGCTCGAGCCAGTTAGCAGCACATCGTTAGGCACAAAATTTTCTAAAGTGGTTTCGACCACCGCATGACGCGCTTCTAAAATCCGAATCTCGCCGTTCTCGAGGATACTGGGTTGCACATAATTGCGGTTGGCGGCAATTTCGGCGAGGTTGGCAATCACATCTAAATCGGCAATGGCGCTAGAAAGGAGTTGTAAGCGTTCGGTCTGAGCCGATAACTGACTGCGAAGCTCCAAAAAAACCGTGTACTCCCGAGCTTGGGCGCGTTCTTCAAAATGCAGTACCTCACGTTCTTTTTCCCGTAAGTCTGGGCGGGTAAAACGCATTCGGTCTTTTAGGGTGGCTACTGCTCGGTAATCATCTGGGACAAGGTGCTTGTGCGGGTTGGTTATCTCGAGGAAGTAACCAAAAACATTGTTGTAACCCACTTTTAAGCCATTTATTCCAGTGCGAATGCGCTCCGAAGCCTCGAGTTGGGCAATCCACGTTCGTCCTTCAAGTCCTCGGGTGCGGTATTCGTCGAGTTCGGCATCAAAACCATCGCGGATAAATCCACCTTCGGTTAATTTTAAGGGCGGGGTTTCGATTAAGGAGGCTCGTACCAGTTCGGCAGCGTGGTTAATCGGATCTAATCGGGTTTGCAGGTCACGCAGCAACCTTGCTTCTAGTGGCTCGAGCAGGGCTTGCAGTTCTGGGATGAGTTCTAAGGTTCGCAAGAGTGCATTTAAGTCTCGGGCATTGGCGCGTTGCATTGCCACTCGGGTCGCCAGCCGCTCGAGGTCATGGGCGCGGTAAAGGGCAGCGCGGATGGCTTTGCGGCTCTCAGATTCACGGTGCAAAGTGGCGACCGCCTCGAGTCGTTCAGTAATCAGGTGGGCATCGAGTAACGGCGCTCGCAGCCACGCCTTTAAGCGCCGCCGTCCGGGGGCAGTGCGGGTGTCGTTTAATGCACCAAACAGCGTGGCACTTTCAGGGGCAGTCGGTGAAAGTGGTGTAAAAATCTCGAGTGACCGCAGTGCCGCCTCATCGAGCCGCATTTGCGCTCCGGGGTCATAGCGCTGCACCCGCCGCACCGAAGGCAAATTGGGATGCTCGAGAACCCGACTGGCATATTCCAAGACCGCACCACAGACTCGGCGCAGGGCGGTTGTCTCGAGCATACTGGGGGGAGTGCCAAATTGGGCGGTTAAGGCGCGGTCGGCATCGGCAAGTTCAAAACTGGCACTCGAGCGCATGACTGGAAAACGGGCATTGAACTCGAGCATAAAGGCGGTGTTTTGTTCTAATTCTGGGGACAGCAGCACTTCAGCAGGGCGATACCGTGCCAATTCATCATACAATGCGCCCCTGCTCGAGACTTGGCAACATCTAAATTCGCCTGTGGATACATCCAGCAGCGCCAGTGCATACCCATCGCCAGAAGCAACACTAGCCAGAAAATTCTCTTCGCCGCGCAGAATATCCTCGAGTGCCACCGTACCGGGCGTAATCAGTTGCGTCACGGCGCGGTCTACCAAGCCCTTGGCGGTGCTGGGGTCTTCGACTTGTTCAGCCACAGCAATTCGCTGCCCGAGTTTTAGCAGTCGCTCGATGTGGGTTTCGGCAGCCCGAACTGGAATACCCGCCATTGGCGTAGAAAAATCTTTGCTGGCTTTATGGGTTAGCGTGATATTCAGGAGTTTCGAGAGCCGTTCGGCATCTTCACCAAAGGCTTCAAAAAAATCTCCGACCTGAAAAAGCAGCACGTACTCGGCGTACCGGTCACGCAGTTTGATGTACTGCTCGAGTAGTGGCGGTAATGCTCCTGAACCTGTTCCTTTAAGCGACACGTCTTGATTATACCGTTAGAAACTATTTTTGAATAAAGTTTAGCCAAAAGGCGTACCCAAAAAACACCCAGCCTACCGAGCAACCCTTGACCGCAATAAAAATGATTGGGCTTGTGAGCCAAAACCAAAGTAAGTCAAGCACAACAAGAAACCCCGCCATGATGCGAGGTTTATTATCAAATTTGTTTTTTAACCGCCACCGCTAAAGGCTCGAGTATGGCAAGTAATTACCTGACCAGACCACGCCCATCTGAGGTGTTACTCGAGAATAACACTCGGGACGGCTGTTCATCTGCCAGCATCGGGGTTTCCGAGGCAGCTTCCGTCGGTGCGAATGCTTACATTTCGTTCCACTTTTTGGGCATACACTGGTGGGTTCTTAGTCGTCAAATTCTAGTTCGAGCTTGAATCTGGTGCTGTTTCCTTCTTTATCAAGTTTATACTCGAGCTTTTGTTTGTTATTGCGGTACTCAGCTTCGATTCGACTAGCACTATTTTTGATTTCATATTTGTTGCGGGTGTAGCCCCTTGCTAGAATTTCGCGGTGAAAATAGGCATTGACTTGTTCTAAGCTGTCACGGCTAGTAAAAGTAACTTTGGTATCGTCATCGTCGCCATCAAGATTAACAATCTGACTACCAGGATAAATGGGGATTTTTAGACGACGGTCTATGGTACTGGTGTTGGGGGCTGTGTTGCCCACAACCACCACAGGACGCGGTTGAACACTAACGGCACAAGAGCTTAAGGCGATGAGAAGCAGAAGTAAGACTGATTTCATGGATTCACGGTAGAAGAAATACGTGAGCTAACGATGGGAATATCTTTATTATTTGCTTACCCCAAGGCATTCGCCACGGCTTGAGCAACACTGATGGCTTTCGGGTAACGCATTCTGGTCGGTCCTAAAATACTGACCGATGCCCGCCCAAGGTTAGACTTAAATGCCACGGTGATACTCGAGATGCCATCAGGGTCGTCTACGCTCAGCACCAAGCCGGGCGATAAATTGGCGGGGCTGTTGGGGCGCTCGAGCAAGTCAAGCACGCCGCGTAAAAAAACCACGTCATTGCTTTCTGGTTCGGTCAGAACTGGGGTTGCACCGCTTGAATAGGAAACGCTGGCAGCCGCAATTTCGCCCCAGCGTTCGCGCAGGCTTTTGGCAAGACTGGCAACCGCAGGGCTGGCTTGCTGTTCTAAGCGGTGCAGTTTAGCCGGGATTTGATGGGTCTCGAGTGGTGGTTCGCGCAGGGCAGCCTCCAAGCGTTCTAGCACATCGCGTTCGGGGCGAAAGCCAACATCCAAGACAAGTTCTCGAGCCATCCCGCCTTGGAGCAGCAGCACCGCTAAAACCCGTCCGCCCTCGAGGGTAGATAAAGAAATCGTTTCGATACGGGCTTCTTTAGGCGCTAAAGTCATGACGGCAGCGTAACCGCTTAAACTCGAGGCAAGCATCATTGCCATCTTGAAACGTTGTTCGCCGACGACACTGCCTATTGCCATTTCTAAGTGTTCTAAACTGGCATCGGGCAGTGGTTTTGGTGGAATAAATTTATTGGCATACATTCGCCAGCCTTCGCGGGTCGGCACACGCCCAGCGCTGGTGTGTGGTTGGCGCAGTAAGCCCATTTCCTCGAGGGCAGCCAGTTCGTTGCGAATGGTGGCGCTACTGACACCCAACGGATTAGCAAGGTCTAGGCTCGGCACAGGACGTTTTTGCAAAATAAATTGCTCGACCACCATTTCCAGCAGTTGTTCGCGCCTCGAGACCATAAAGGAGTTTAAGCGCTTTGGGCTATTGGCACAAGGGGAATGTTTTTAGGTTCTTGAGCTGTGATTGTTTGTTGCATAGTATCGAGACTGTGATACGGTGCGAGAACATTTGATTTTTATGCCCGTGCCTTAAGGTGTGTGGCTTTCGCCAGCAATTTTTGAAACTTGACAAGATTTTATGGTCAGTCTAAACTGACCATATGGGAGCGATTTTGGATTCTCAAAAACCTATTGTTTTGCGTTACCCATTTGATCCAAATACGATCTCTCGAAAAATCGAACCTCCAATTATTGAAGACCTGAAAAGCCTGACCACCGCCAATAAATATGCTTGTCTGGTTGCATTGCAAAAAATGATTTTTGACCTCAAGCAAAACGCACACGAATCACGTTATCTTCGTACCCTGCATGAATACCCTGCTGTTCTCGAACTTAAAAATGCGTCTCGAGGCGGGGAAGCTGGTGGCGCTCGAGTCTATTTGTACCGTGCCGCAGAACATGAATATCACCTCTGCGCCGCCGAATGCAAAACTGATTCAAGAGCCGATTTAGCCTTGCTCGAGCGTACTGCAATGATTGCTTTTGCATGGAAGAAAGGCATCCCAATTTTTAAGGAGGTCATATGAAAGTAAGTCCCCAAGAAGCCCTGAAATGGTTAGCCGAACAACCCGTAGGGATTATTTCACCAGAAAAACCG
>JANNEE010000485.1:0-2486 GCA_031388325.1 Deinococcales bacterium | reverse complement strand
CAGCCCTGCGCTTTATCTCGAGGCAATACAGCATCAAGGGATGTTGCACTGTCATCCAAAACCTTAATCAAACAGTTCGGTGCTTAAGTACCTCGCACCTGTATCACAAGCTATCGTCACAATTCGTTTACCCACCCCAAGTTCTTTGGCTAACTGCACTGCACTGTAAATCATACCGCCGCTGCTCATGCCAACAAATAAGCCTTCTTCACGGGCTAAACGCCGTGCAAACGGAAAAGCATCCTCCTCGAGAACCGTGACCACGCGGTCTAAAATGCTGCGGTCTAGGTTCTTGGGAATAAAACCCGGTCCCATACCCTGAAAGCCGTGTTGTCCGCGTTCGCCGCCCGACAAGACCTTGCTGCGTTCTGGTTCAACTGCTACCACCTGAATGCTCGAGTCTTGTTCTTTTAAGTATTTGCCAGTGCCGCTAATCGTGCCACCCGTACCCGTGCCGTAAACAAACATATCCATCTTGTGCTGCATTTGCGCCCAGATTTCTGGTCCTGTGGTTTGGTAATGAATTCTTGGGTTGGCTGGGTTTTCAAATTGATTCGGCATCCAAGCACCCGAAATACTCGAGACGATCCGTTCGGCTTCTTCGATGGCGGCAAGCATTCGCCGTTCTGGGTCGGTTAAGACCAGTTCTGCGCCGTAAGCCTTTAAGGTGCGTTTGCGTTCCTCGGACATTTGGGCGGGTAGGGTCAGAATCAGTTTATAACCTCTCGAGGCGGCAACTTGGGCTAAGCCAATGCCAGTGTTGCCAGAGGTTGGTTCAACAATTGTTCCACCCGGTTTTAGGACCCCGCGTTCTTCGGCATCCAATACCATGCTTAGGGCAGTGCGGTCTTTGATACTCCCACCCGGATTTTGTCCCTCGAGTTTAACCCAGACTTCGGCGCTGTCTGGCGTAAGAACCCTTTTTAATTGCAGAATTGGGGTGTTACCAATTAAAGAATCAATCATGGGGTTAGGCTAACCTGTTCGGCTCGAGAAGATGGTTGTGGGTTATACCAGTGTGACATGGGTCACTCATACCAGTCTGACATGGGTTTGCTCATACCAGCATGACCAAAGAACCATACTCAGCTAAAATTGTATCGTGAGTCAGAAGGTGCATTGGCTCAGAAAAAGCCTGTGCCACAAGCGCTCGGTCAAAAGGGTCAGCGTGAATTCTGGGTAATGCCGAAACATAAAGTGCGTGGGTATCATGAAATGGCAACATTTCAAAACCAGAACCCAATGCTCCTCGGCGGAGTTCTGAGGCGCTAAACTCGAGGTTACGCCGACGATATTTTATAGCAGCTTCCCAAATACTCATGCTCGAGAAATAAATTTTATTGTCAGGGTCGGATAAAAATTCGTGGGTAGCTTTTGGAAGTTTTGGATGGTCGCTGATCCACCAGATTAAAATATGCGTATCAACCAGTATTTTCATTTCGTTACCGAGCTTTTAGTTTCTGGGAAAATCGGACTATCTTCAAATAACTTGATCAGTTCTTCATCTGGAGCATCAAAATCGTCTGGGACATGAAACCCTTTAAGAAAACCGGGTTGGCGTTTGACTTTAGATATTTTATTCAGTTCAGCAATTGGTTTGCCCGCTTTGGCAATGGTGACATGCTCACCGTTTTGGACACGCTCGAGCAGTTCAGACAGTCTTGTTTTGGCTTCGTGAATGTTGACTTGAATCATGAGCTTAGTCTAGGTGAACTAAGCTCATTTTGCAAGCTCAAAACTGCAAGGCTCACCGTACCATTTGCCACCCTCGGCAAGTTTAGTCACAAAAGTCGCTGCGCTTTCCATCCGCCCAAGTCCTTTCCAGACGTTATCCTCGAGTTTCATGGCGCAGTTCAGGCTCGGCTCGAGTGGGTTTAGGGCAATCCGCAAAAACAAATGCGCCAGTAATAATTTGCGTTCTGGAAAGTATAACAGCGTCGTGATGTACTTCGAGCCGCTGGTGCTGGTGCTGACCGCTTGAGCGCCAGCAAATTCGACATGGTAGGTCACTCGAGTTGGGTCAAAAACCGTTTGGAAGACTTCTTTATCCCACTTGTAAACAAATGGTTTTTCGCGCTCGAGCGGAAATGGAATTTGTAAACTAATCAGGGTGAACAATGTGGTGAGCATAAAACAGCGTAGCACACCTGAAAATTGGGTATATTGCGCTACATGACAAATGAAACTTTACTCCTCGGCTTAGACGCTGGGGCAAGCTCGACCAAATGGGCGTTGTTATCGCCCAGTCTCGAGGTGGTGGCTTCAGGGCGTTCTGCGCCTTTAACTGGGCATATTTTTACGGATACACAACGCAGTGAGAACTTTGCGGCACTCGAGACGCTTGTCTTTGCACTCTCGGCGTTTAAGCCAACCCATGCTGTGGCTGGCATTACGGGCTTAAGCATGGGCGATGAAACTGCCCAGTTTTATCAACAGGCATTGCTCGAGGGCTTAGGTTTACGTGAAGTTTCGGTCATGTCGGACAT
>JANNEE010000471.1:0-2629 GCA_031388325.1 Deinococcales bacterium | reverse complement strand
TTGTTTACCACAGGTTTTGCAACGGTAACGTTGTCTGCCATCTGGTGCGAAACCAAATTTGACGAGGTGTTCACTTTGGCAATGTGGACAGATTAAGGTAATAGTAATGGGCATGTGTCATTCTATAATAACCCACTACCGCAATTTCAAATCAAAACCCCTGATTTACGACGTGGTTTGGAAATTGCAGTGCAGTTAAAGCGAACTAAAAAACCACATGATGCGTTGTACGTGGCTTTAGCTGAGGCATTAAATCTTAGGTTTGTTACCAATGATAAACGCTTGGTGAATGGTGTGCGGCAACAAGGTATTGCTCTAGAGTTAGCGACTCCAGAAGAATTATTTCCTCTAACACAATAAAGAGCGTGTAGCACCATTGGCTCTGCCTCGAGCCTCTGCTTAAAATCTTAAAGCTCGAGCTATGGCTATCTGCTTGGCGCTGCATCAAATCATTTCAATTGCTTGACCATTCACAATCTGTACTTTTTGACCCGCACCGCGTTCAATGGCAATTTGGTTTTCTGCATCAGCACGACTTACGTTGTACATTTTCATGAATAACTGCACAGCCGACTTAAAGGGTATTTTTGGATCACTAAAATCAATGGCTACTTCAACCACTGTTTTTGTAGAAACAATTGCTCGAGGGCGCTTAGAATTGGTGCGTAATCCTGTACCGACCATGCTTCAGGATACACCAAATGTGGGTTGTTTTCTAGGTTCGAGACTGCTATAAAAGCCAGTAATTCTGGTTGCCCTGAACGAATTGCAATGTACTGCACGTAGGCTCGAGCAAACCATTCGCGTTTATCCAAGTGGTATGTCAGTGCATTTTCAGTCACAACACGGCGGTCTATAACTTGACCAATTCGGTAAGCACGAATTTTTTGATACGCCATTGATTGCGTAATGGCTTGCATGACTGCTACTAGACTGATTGACCCTTGAAATTCTGTGCTGAGTGAAGCAAAAACCCTTGGTGTACCAATTGCTTGATGATCAAGCGCATGGGCAATTTCGTGAATAATTGTGACCAAGCTCAGCAATCCTGTCTTAAAAGTAAATTCGATTGGCGCACCAGATTCTTGTTCAAATTGGTAATAGCCTTTTGCACTGATATTTTTTGTTCGCAACGGGATTTGCTCAAGTAATCCATCGCCATGCACCGCGTTAATAATTTCTAAAGCAAAAGAAACAGCTTTTAATGCTTTCTTTGGTACAGTGCTAAATGGTTCAATCGGTGAGCCACTGGGGGTTGTTTTCCGAGACACGCCATATTCTACTTGAATAATCCTCGAGCCTTCAGCCTAAAATCTTAAGGCTCGAGCCGTGGCTGTTTGCTTGGCGCTTCAAGTCTTGATTGGCTGCTCGAGACGCGGTGTTTGGCTGGTGGTTTTTCTTTTTCCACCAATGGCGCAAGCAGTGTCTCCCTTGGTGTTAATCCTGCGCTTTTAGCTTTTGCCTCGAGATTTTGCCTTGCGGTTTCTGATAGCAAAACGCACCGTTTGGCGGCTGGTGTTATCGCGTGCAGTTCGCCGTTTATCTCAAGCCCCATGACCAGTTTCGCACCTGTGGCGTTGCAAAGTTGCAAAAGCGTCTCGAGGGTGTGGTTATGGTGAACCTTTTCCCATTTTGAAATCAGACTTTGTTGCACTCCAAGCTCAATTGCCAGAGTGCTTTGGGTGTGTCCTGCCGCTTCTCGAGCCTCAATTAAAGCAATGGCAAGGTTATATTTTGTCCATTCTTCTTCTTCAATGGCTCGCATTTCTGGGGTATCTGGCAAAATACTATTCAACCATTCAATCGCGTTCAGTGTATTTGCTCCAATTGGAGATGGTTTTTTTGGTTTCATGTTCTCACCTTTCTTTCTTGGCTTGTTTTTGTGGCTGTTCCATAGCTGCTTGTTGTGCTTGAAGACGTTTGAATAATTGGTCACGTCTTCGTCTAGCAATGATTTTTTCGGATTCTGGAACAAGGTCTGAATTTTTGCCTGTTTTGGAAAACCCGTGCAGTAAATGTAAAACCCGACCAATCGCAGTGCAATACAGAAAACGTGGATTATGTGGTGAATTCTCGAGCCTGAGTTCGTACAGATTATCTTCGAGTTTGTCGCTATATGGTCGCCCTGCGGCTAAACCTTTTTCTTGGAGTGGAATCAGGCGTGTTAAAAAGCGTTTTTGTTCACCAGTTTTGAGCGTCATGAGATAATCTCGTACAGGTACATTCCCTTTTTCATCCTCAAAAAAACTTATTTCCCAAATCTCATTCATTCACACCTCAAATATATCACCTATAAGTAATTTAATGTGTGACATTTTTACTACACAGACTTAAGCCCATCGCTTTTATCTGCCTCGAGCCACTGCCTAAAATCTTGTTGGCTCGAGAATTATGCTTGTTATGTTGTCCTCCAACGGTTGTATTCGGTATGTGTGGAAAATTCAGCATTTGGGGAATCCCCAGCCGAGGCACTGCATGAACTCGAGATTGCTGAAGAATTGGGGCTAAAAATTCCTGAACCACGTTATCGTCCAGCTATTTATGCAGTCAGTTCGCATCACACTTCTCTAATGTCTGGTGATTAAATAACCATTCTACTCGAGTAAATTCCGTAACCAACGCTCGGGCG
>JANNEE010000381.1:0-7379 GCA_031388325.1 Deinococcales bacterium | reverse complement strand
CTCGACTCGAGGGCGCTGTATTTGGCGGCTGGACTCGAAACCTTAGAGGCGATTATTCGTGTGCCAGACCGTTTAGCTCACTTTATTGCCGTACCGGGACGCGAAAAAAGTTTTGTGCGTTTAGAAACTTTAATGCAGTGGCGCAACGACCTTTTTTTGCCAGAGCCTCGCCCGATGTTTGCACTGCGTTTAACCAGACGTGCCAATATCGAACTTAAAGGTCAAATAGACTGGGAAGACGTGGCTCATGCTTTAGAGAGCCGCCTAGATGGTGGGGTCAGTCGGCTTGAGATACAAACAGGTTTTCCATGGCTGGGGACGGTCAAGAAAGCCCTTGGTTTGTGGAACGAAGAAATCAGCACCGCCACGATGCTCGATTTACGCTGCTTTGATACGATTGCCAATTTGCCTGTGCCGAGCCTCAAATTTAAGCCTTTTGTGCAGCGTAAGCGCATCAAGTTTCACACCCATCCGTTTGGTTTTATCGAAAAAAAAGACATGGCGCTCTATCACCCATCCGACGACTACAACACTGTGGTGCATTTTGTCGAAGCGGCTGCCATAGACCCCGAAGTGGATAAAATTAGGGCTACGCTCTACCGTCTTGGGCGCGATAATCCAATTGCCGAAGCGCTGCTCTTGGCTGCCAAAAACGGCAAGGATGTGGCGGTGTTCTTAGAAGGACGAGCGCGGTTTGACGAACTCGCCAATCTCTACTGGTCTTTACGGTTTAATGCTGGTGGGGTGCGGGTTTTACCCTATCCTCAAGACCTCAAAGTTCATGCCAAAGCCTTGTATGTGCGGCGCAAGGGCAAGGGTTTTGTGCATTTGGGTACCGGAAATTACAATCCTGCCACGGGCAAACTCTACACCGACCTGAGTTTATTATCTGCTAGTAAACGCCTGACCAAAGATGCCTTAGAGTTCTTCACGGCTTTAGAAGAAAACCGCCTACCCAAGCTCGAGTGGATGAAAGTTGGTACACAGGCTCGGGAAACCCTGATTGGTAGAATTCTCGAGGAGGCACATCCGACAGGGCATATCATTCTTAAACTCAATCACCTGACCGACCCAAGTGTCTTAGAATCGCTCGAGCAAGCCGCCCAAGCTGGGGCAAGAGTTGAACTGATTATCCGCAGTACCCTGACTTTAATTCACCCTAAATTTAAGGCTCGCAGTCTGGTGGGGCGCTTTTTAGAACACGCTCGGATTGCTGCTTTTAAGCGCAACGGCGATTGGGAAGTCTGGGCGGGCAGTGCTGACTGGATGCCACGCAACTTTGAAAAACGCCTAGAGCTTGTTTTTCCTATTTTAGATAAAACTGTGCGAACACGGGTGCTAAAACTTCTGCACGCTCAACTCGAGGATGATGTTAATGCCTTTAGTCTGACTGCCAAAGGTACAGAAAAAGCCCATTGGGGTGGCACAAAGGACTCGCAGAAATTACGCTTATGACTCGAGACCACGAATCTGCGCTGGGCTAATTTGGTATTTTGTGCCGCACCAATGACAAATCACTTCTTGTCCACCCGCTTCTATCATCTCTTGGCGCTCGGTATCTGAGAAGTACACCAGACTGGCGATTGAGCGCTCAATACTGCACCGGCATTTCCACTCGAGGGCTAGGGCATCCTCGCGCAACTCTAGGTTTAAGCCGTTCAGAACATTCTGCACGGCGTTCAATAAGCCACCATTTCGCATGGCTGTGGTCAGTTGCCCAAGGCTTACAATGTTCTGCTCGAGGCGACTCAGCACTTGGTCGGTGACATTCGGCATGGCTTGAATCAGAATGCCGCCAGCCTGCGTCACACCACTTAGGTCAAGATGTACCCCAAGCAGCACCGCACTGGGGATTTGCTCGGATTGCAAAAGGTAGGCGGCTAAGTCATCAGCAATTTCACCCGAGACCAGTGGCACACTGCCCGTGTACGGTTCGGTATTCTCGAGCAGGCGCATCACCGCAAAATCACCGTTTTTACCGACCAGACCGCCAACGTCGAGTTTGCCGTCAGAGACTCGAGTCGGCAAGTCGGCTTTTGGGTATTTGACATACCCTCTGGCTGTTCCGTCACGTCCACCTTCAGCAACGATATGACCAATCGTGCCATCACCTTGGATGCGTAAGGTCACACGGTCTGTATCACGTTTAGAAAGCACTTGGCTTAATAACAGCGCCCCCGTTAAAGAACGCCCAAGTGCCGCCGTGGCAGTGGCACTTAAATGATGACTGGCTCGAGCCGAAGCCACCAATTGGGTTGTGTCGGCTGCAAAAACCCGCAAGGTTAAACCAGCCGCATGACCCGCAATTAAGTAACTCATAGCCTTGCCTCGAGTTGCGTTTTAAACTGTAAAAAATCTTGGTCAGAAAGGACAGGTTGGGCGTTACGGGCTTCTAAGTTCTGTTCAAGCTGAACCCATGAAACACAACCCGCGTACTCTGGGGTTTCCTCGAGCAGTACGGGTTCACAGGTGTAGACCCGCAGCAAAAGCGCATGAACAAATGGTTTATTGCGGTAATGAAATTTGCGTTCTAAAGCATCGGCAGTTAGGGCATTGTGCGTCTCGAGTTGACGAATAATTGCTAAATCCTCGAGTTTCCAAGTTTTTTCGACCACTGCAAAAGAGGACAGTTCAACACCACCCGCATTGGGATTTTCACGCAATAAGTCCTGAAATTCGGGGCGTAATTCGGTTGCGTTTTGGTGCAAAAAAGTTTTGTACAACCAAAATTTCTGATGCTCGAGGCTAAATTCGCCGCGTTGTTCGACAATCCCGCCTTTACGCATCAGCAACGCCACACGTCCCAATTCGAGCGCTCGAGTTTGCACATCCCATTCTTTTAAGGCAACATTCACAGCCAAAAAATACCATGTGAGGTGACGTACTTTGGTCGGATGTAACACCCGTTTAGTTATGCGATACTGTTTTTATGGAACGAACCCGTTTACTGCTTTGCGATGACCACAGTGTTGTACGTCAGGGCTTAAAAATGTTTTTAGCGCTTGACGATAAACTCGAGGTGATTGGTGAAGCCAACAATGGTGCGGTTGCCCTCGAGATGGTCGGGCGTTTAATGCCCGATGTGGTGCTGATGGATTTACTGATGCCAGTCATGGATGGGATTACCGCCATCAGGGAAATCAAAACCCAATTCCCCGAAGTCGAAGTGATTGCTGTGACCAGTGTTCTCGAGGATGCCAAGGTGATGAGTGCAATGCAGGCTGGGGCAATGGGCTATTTATTAAAAGACACCAATGCCGACGAATTGGTCGAGGCGATTCATGCGGCTGGACGTGGTGAAGTGCGCCTTTCACCCGAAGCCGCCAAGCGCTTAATGCGTGAAGTACAAACCCCAGACAAGTCCGAATCTTTAACCCCACGAGAAACCGAAACACTGCGTTTAATTGCTAAAGGCTACGCCAATAAACTGATTGCTCGAGAATTTAGTATCGAAGAACGCACGGTCAAAACCCATGTCTCGAATTTACTGTCTAAACTGGGGCTGCGCTCGAGAACCCAAGCGGCGTTGTACGCCCTTAAAATTGGCTTGGTGGATTTAGAAACGCTGCTCGAGACCTAATGTTGCCACAAAAAAGCCGCACTGTTACAGTGCGGCTTTTTAACAATTATTTACTTTGGTTCGTTCAAAATCGTGATTCGACCTTCGACCTTGGCATCAATGGTTTTTAGAGCTTGGAAATAATCGGTCATGACCGTGTAATCGGGCAAGTAGGTGTCGAGTCTCATACCTTTGGCGTTCTTTAAGGAATCAAAGCCGTCGCCGCCACCTGCGATAAAGTTATTGGTCACGACTTTATAGCTTTTGCCGTTCTCGAGGGCGACAAAACCATCTTTGGCATTGCCTGTTTCGACTTTGGTAATTCTCGAGCCGGGTTTTTGCGACAAGTCAAAGGTGTAACGCAGTCCAGCCACATGTAGGAAACGTCCAGCCCCAGCCTCCCATTGCGAAACGCCATTCTCGAGCGAGGCACGAACTTCTGCCCCAGATAAGTCCATCACAAAGAGGGTGTTGCCAAATGGTTGAACATCTATCAGTTGCCCTTGGGTAACAGTTCCGGCTTCGATACTGGCGCGAACACCACCACCGTTTTGTAAAGAAATCGTGGTGTTATAGGTGCGGGTTTTCCAAAGGTTAGCATCGGCAATAACGTTGCTTAAATTGGTTTCGCGTTTGCGGACATCGGCACGGTCGCCATTTAAGCGCACGGCGGCTGTACCAATCACATTGCGCCTAAAAGCATCAATCGGCACGCTAAAGGCTTTGACGGTGGCAGCCAAACGTGCATCGGATTTGAAGGCATTGGTCACCGGTACGGGTGTGCCTTTCCAGAATTGTGGTGTGCCGTCTGCGAGGAATGTAACGCGCATACTGCCGTATACCTTGCCCCATTCCCAGCTTTGTAAAACCAAAATGTTTTTGCCATTGGCATCTTTTAAGACGGTTGGGTAATTGCCTTCGGAAGCGGGTAAGCCGTTGCCCTCGAGTTTGCCCAATGGGGTGTGCGAATGTCCACCGACAATCACGCCAACGCCAGCTAATTCTTTAGCCAGCACAATATCTTTGGAATAACCAAGGTGCGAAAGCAAAATAATTTTTGTTACGCCACTGGCACGTAACCTATCCACTTCGGCTTGAACTGCCATTTTCGGGTCTAAGAATTTAACTTTATCGCCGGGGCTGCTGGTGATTGGTGTGTCCGGTGTGGTCACGCCAACAATCCCGACTTTTTGTCCTTGAACCTCGAGAACCGTGGATTTTTTGATTAAGTCCTTAAGTAATGGCTCAGCACTGGCATCAATGTTGGCGCTGACCACAGGGAAAGTTGCATTTTTGATGTAATCGGCAAGCGGGGCTGCTCCACCATCGAATTCGTGATTGCCAATCGTTTGGGCTTGTACCCCAAAGGATTCCATATAGGCAAGGTCGGCAAGTCCTTTGTAAATCATGCCATAAATTGTGCCAGTGAAAACGTCGCCAGCATCCACCACAATTGGATTAACCGCACCTTGTTTTAGGGTTTCGATGGCGCTTTTAATCCGAGCGACACCACCGTACTGGACACTAAATGCCTTGCCAGCCGCATCCGTACCCGCAATCGTGGTTGGCTCGAGACGGTCGTGGGTGTCGTTGCAGTGCAGAATCGTTAGGGTCAATGCACCGCTTTGGGCTTGGGCTTGCTGTGTACCAACCGCCGTGCTTGCACCTGCCACACCGAATAGTTTAAGAATATCGCGTCTTGAAATCATAGTTCCTCCTTGGATTTGCTCGGAGCTTAGTTTACTCGAGAATCGTTGTAAAAGGAATCTGAACAGATTGCTGTCAAGGGCTTGTCATGAAATAAGAAGCCTTAGCATCCACTTTTGGGTGTATTGTATCGCGCCACATTGCTTTTTTTACTGATGTGACAGGCATGTGACGCGGCTTGAGTAGCATTGCTGCGAGGAGAAACAATTAAAATGAAAAAACAAGAATACCAAACCCCGTGTCTCGAGACGTATCAATGGCAAGTATTAATAGGTGTTTCGTTGCCGATTGGAACAAATGGCTTACCAGAGAACCTTTTCAATGATTTTCTTGAATTCGAGGAACAACCATGAAAAAAGTTATCATTTTAACACTTTTGCCAGTGGCACTAATGGCGTGTTTACAAGCCCCAAGCCCAGAAGTCAAACCAGTCTCCCCAGACCAGACATTCAAACCCACACTTTTAGGCAGTGTGACTTTGCAGATTGATAGTAATTTAGGTGTCCAAGGGTCAAAATTTACGCCTAATCATCGTCTCTCGAGCCAAACTCTTAGCCCAGTGACCGAAAGCACTTTGGTCTTTACACAGCAACCTTTGGAAAACATTGACCGTCCAAGCAGTGGAGATAGGTACTTGAATGCGCCTTTCAAAGTAACCAATAATAACTCGGCTGGTTTGCAGAATTTAACGCTAGTGGCGTATCACAAAAATGGCAATGTTGGTGGCAGTGCCTTTAAGAACATTCAAACCTTTGGTGGAACACTCAACCCAAATGTCAATACTCTGCTACCGATTCACACAATGACTACGGCTGGAGGATGCTCGAGTGTGCCATGTGTGGATAATGCCAAAGCTGATCTGCAAATTTTCACTCGAGGAGAAATCGGTACGCTAACCACGGCTTCTGAGGGCAGTTTAATCAATGCTAATCCAATTACTGGCGAAGGAATCCTGCATTATGGATTTATTGCTCGCAAAGGCAGCACTGGAACTTACCGAACCATAGCAGGTACAGCTTGTAATCCTGGTGCAAACGCTGGTTGTAACGAAGGCACACTCAACCTTGCACTCCGTGTCCCACAAATCAACGATCCAAGCGGAGGGAACGCCGCAGCTTACCGTTACAGCATGACTTTCTTGGTTTTTACAGACGACACGGCTCGAGTCACTGAAAGCATCGAAGAACAAGGCACAACCAACGCCGCAACTCGAGCAACAGCCCTTGGAGGTTCACCACAAGTGGTTGCCATGTGCGGTACAAGTCTGGTTTCAGGAGGTACGACCTCGTATATCACAGGAGTACGAACCGTTGGGGTTGGAGTCAACACCGAAACCGCTTTGATGGGTGGGAAGTTCTTAATAACTAATAACACCACGCCCAGTTACACGGTCAATGGCAATATTGGTAAAAGTTTTAATGCGGCTGGTGGTTTATTAGCCCCGAAGTTCTCGGCGTTAGGTGGCGCAACCCTAACAACTGCCCTTGTGGGAACAGCCACCAACTCGAGCAACATAACGGTTAATACAGACGGAAGTTTAAGCATTAACCCAGCCGCCAACCTGAGAACCACCGATAGTTTTAATTATTCGATTGCGGATGGAACATGCACTTGGACACGTCCGGCTGGTGTGACCATTCAAAACGCCGTGACTTGGTTTGTCAAGAATAATGTTGTTACCACAGGCGATGGGCGCTTCTCGAGTCCATTCAAAACACTGCTCGAGGCACAAACCGCTTCGGTTGCCAATGACACGATTTATGTTTACAACGGTGATAACACCACAACTGGGCAAAATGCTGGGATTACACTTAAAGCAGGTCAAAAACTAATTGGGCAAGGTGTGGCACTAACCGTTGGCGGGGATGCCATTGAAGCGGTTGGAACAAACGCCAAAGTGGGCAATGGGGCTGGAACTGCTGTTACTTTAAGCACCAATAACACCCTCAGTGGATTTGACATTAGTTCGACAGGTACAGGTTTAAGTGGCTCGAGTTTTGGTACTTTAACCACAAGTGCGGTTAATATTGCCAGTACAGGCGTAGCCCTGAATTTACAAAATGGGACGGCTGCTGCCACTTTTGGTACGATTTCATCCAATAGCAGCAGTGCA
>JANNEE010000369.1:0-7681 GCA_031388325.1 Deinococcales bacterium | reverse complement strand
CGCCCGATGGAACACCTAGAATTTGTGGCTGGACTTTGGAATGTGCCACCACTCGAAGCCCAACAACGCGCCGAGGACTGGTTGCAAAAACTAGGCTTATGGGAAAATCGCGGTGAGTTAATCGAAGGTTTCTCGAGGGGTATGAAACAAAAAATGGCTTTGGCGGCTGCCCTGATTCACCAGCCAAAACTGATGATTTTAGATGAACCCTTGACAGGCTTAGATGCCAGTGCTGCCAGACAAGTCAAGGATTTACTGCAAAGTTATGTGCAGCAAGGCAACACCGTGATTTTAACGACCCATATTCTCGAGGTCGCAGAACGTTTAGCCACACAGATTGGGATTATCAGTGCTGGACAATTGCGGGCGCTTGGGACACTCGAGGAGTTACGGGCTTTAAGCGGCGAGGCGGGCAGTTTAGAAGATGTCTTCCTCGAGTTGACCCGCGAGGTGGGTGAAAAATGAGGCTGTACGCTCAGATGCTGTGGTTGTTGCGTCACGAATGGCGTTTGTTGCTTCGCAGTTCACCAAATACCCGTTGGCTGTGGTGGCTTGGTTTGGTTATTTTGGCAGTCACGGTGGTGGGCGGATTTGTATTTAGGCAAGCGACTTTGAATCTACCTGACATTCCAGATGTGTTACCAACCGGTATTCTTATTTTTTTTAGTTTAGGTTTAATCTTTATTTTTAGCATCATGGTTTCAACCGCGATTCATTCTGCGGTACAAATGCTGTTTGAACGCACAGATATGGATTTACTGCTCTCGAGTCCTTTGGATACCCGTTTGGTACTGGCTTCGAGGGGTATTTGGTTAGCCATCTCTTGTTTTTTTACCGTTGCCATTTTTATGATTCCACTCACTTTAGCCGCAATGATTTTTGTGGATTTGCGGCTCTTCGGAGCGATTCCAGCCCTGATTGCTTTGGCATTTTTGGCAGCAGGACTTGGTTTAATCACTACCCTTGGTTTGGTGCGTTTAATTGGTGCAAAACGCACTCGGACAGTGGCACAAGTTATTGGGGCGCTTTTTGGTGCTTCTATTTATCTGTTGACCCAGTTCTCGAGATTTATTAACTTGGAGAATTTTCCTTGGCTGAGCAGTATTTTTATGCAGGTCAGCCGACTCGAGGGCAGCAATCCGCTTTTTATTCCCGCCCGAGCCATCTGGTTAAACCCGTTAAGCACGGTTATTTTATTGGCTTTTGGGTTAATTTTCTTTTTTGGCAGTGTGCAACTCACACATCGCGCTTTTTTGCGTGGTGCAACCGCCAGTATTTTGGGCGGTAAAATCAAACCGCCAAGTAAAATCACGGCTTTTGCCAGTAGCTTACAACTCAATGTGTTTCGTAAAGAATGGCGTTTGGTACTGCGTGACCCAATGCTGATTTCACAAACCCTGCTACAACTAATTTACCTGATTCCAATGTTTCTGGCGTTTTTTGGTGGCTCGAGCCGTTCTAATCCTTCGGGTTTTAACTTACAAGCCATTGGTACATATCCATTATTGGTGGTTGCAGCAATTTTGGCGGGTGGTTCACTCGCCCAAAGTATTACTCAGATTATGGTGGCTGCCGAAGATGCTGCCGAACTGATTCGTATGTCACCGACCGCAGGAGGGCGCATTCGTAACGCTAAGTTATTGGCAGCCCTACTGCCAATTTGGGGATTATTTATTCCGCTTATTATCTGGCGTGGTCTGCTCGAGCCAAAGCACTTTTTTATTCTGCTTGGTTTTGCTGCCGTGACCATTTTTGGTGGCTTGATGATTCTTTGGACAGCCAAACCGTTTGTGCGTTCCGATTTTAAGCAACATGCTCGGAAGCAACACTGGCTGGTTGGGCTTGCCTTATTCTTTTTGAGTGTCGCGTGGAGCGCCGCTTTGTTACTGCCCTTATGGTTGCCATTTTGGTGGAGCATACCCGCCGTTATTTTTGGGCTTGGTATCCCCGCCATGACCTACTGGTTGACCAAAGGTAACTCGAGCTTGGGGTATTAAACATGCCATGGATTTAGGCAGACTTTAAAAACTTAATGAAGGCTTCAACCACCACCGATTTTAGTTTGGGCTGGACTGCCACAATGATTTTGCGTTCCAATTGCTCGGGCAGTAAACGCACCGCCACACCATCTGGCAGAGGCAAGGTTGCCAAACGAGCCAGAATACTGACTCCAAAACCATGCGCCACCATGCTTAGAATCACGCTGTCATCTTCGACCTGAGCGGCTGGGATTAGGTTTTTTTGATGCCGTGCAAAGTAATCTCTAAGGATTGGAGCGCCAGCTTCGTTGCAAAGTAAAAATGGTTGCTCGAGAATTTCTTGCCAAGTGGCGGTTTCTTGTTTTGGTGCGTTGGTATTTGAAAATAATGCCACCCATTCGTCCTTAAAAAATTCAAAGCAATCTAGGTCGGTTGTCTCTGGGGCAGCCAAAAAACCAAGGTCGGCTCGGGCTGTTCGCACGGCATTTTCTACGCCATTTGCCACACCTTCGCCACTTTGAATTTCAAATTGAACTTGCGGATGTTTGACCCGAAAAGCTTGTATAAAATCAGGCAGCACATGGGTTGCGACACTTCGCAGTGAAGCAATCCGAATTAAACCACTTAATTGCTGACGCGAGGCAGTAATTTCTTCGAGCATTGAGGCTTCGGCTCTGAACATGATTCTGGCTTGCAGTGCAATTTGCTCGCCCAGCACCGTTGTCCTAGCGCCAAAACGCCCACGCTCGAGTAATCGCGCTCCTAGGTTGCGCTCGAGTTCGGACAAGGCATGACTGACTGCACTTTGTGACATCTCGAGGTCGGCGGCAGCATTGGTTAAGTTACCAAGCTCAACGGCAGCTAAAAATACCCGCAGTTGCGACAAGGTGACTCGAGAATTCATGATTTATCATAACGTTATGCCAAGATTCTAAACATGAAACAATTTCTGGCAATCCTACTCTTGGGTTCGGTGGTCTTGGCACAATCTGCTCTTTCGCCTCGAGTTGAAAAAGTTGTGGCGGCTGCCAATGCCCAAATTGGTGTGACCCTGACCTATGACCCCGCTTACACGGCGCTAAAATACCCAATGGGCGATGTTCCGCTCGAGCGTGGCGTTTGTACCGATGTGATTATCAGAGCATTTCGGGCTGTAAGCACAGATTTACAGGTATTGGTACATAAGGACATGTTACGGGCTTGGTCTGCCTACCCTAAACTCTGGGGTTTAAGTCGTCCGGATAGCAATATAGACCACCGCCGCGTGCCAAATCTCGAGGTTTTTATGCAGCGCCAAGGCAAACAACTTAAACTCTCCAACAATGGCTTAGACTACCAAGCTGGCGATGTTGTGACTTGGACACTGCCAAGCGGACGTTTGCACATTGGGCTGGTCAGTAAGCAGTTAGACACCACCAAGCAACGACCACTGATTGTGCATAACATTGGTTCTGGGGCGCAACTCGAGGACATACTTTTTGCTTGGAAATTACGAATGCGGTTTCGTTATTTCTAACGAACAATTCCGCCGCGTCTCGAGGAAAATAGTTCTATACCGACTACTGTAATTGGGCAGCCTGATTTGATTGCCACACGGGTGTGTGACGCTTAATAATAGCCTTTAGCCAGAAACTCGAGGATGGTGGTGCTGGTCACATCCACAGGTCGTCCAACCAAAGTGTAAATGTCCGAGAATGAACCGCGATACTGTAAGGCAGAATTTTCCCAGTTCTGCACATAATTATTTTTTAATTCTAGCGGTAAGTTCTTGATTGTTTCGGCATCTACATTTTTAGCAGCACCCAAGGATTTTTGTCTGACTTCCGCCTCGAGACTGCTGAGGGCTTTGGCATGACGCGCTTTGAGGCTGTTCGAGGTGATTGCCCCAGATTTAGACAACGCTAAGCCAATAATTTGCCCAAGGTGACGCTCTAAGTAGGGTTCAAAAAAATCTTGTTTTTCTTGTATTACACTGCCCGCCTGATTGGTACTATTCGAGTAACCACCATTGATTAAGGAAAAAGTAAATTGGGCATCAAAAAAAGTTGTTTCAAATATCCTTAAACTGGTCATTCGCGCTCTAAGTTGAGGGTTGTTTTTTAGCTTGGTGTCGTTAGCAGTTTGCTGACATTTTGTCCAAATGGCGATAATTTCGGATTCTGGTCGAATATCACTGCGGTAAATGTTTCTTTGGATATACAGCAACACAAATGCTTTTGGCTCGAGTTTGAGGATGTCCGAACATTTGGGCAGCCAGCCCTGAGCAAAAATTTGCGGTGAAAAAAATAAACTGGTCATTAACAACAATCCAAGCCATTTTTTGGCAGCCATTAACTTTTTCATAGCTCATCATACACAAGAAAATCAGAAGAACTCGAGAAGAACACTAAAAATAAAGTGATAGGCTGCGGGTGGAACGTTTCAAAGGCTGTACTCGTATTGGATTCTTGGAGCGCTCCAAACGCACAAGGGGGAAACATGGCTTGGCTCGAGTGGCAAAATTTTTTGTTCTTAGCACCATTATTGGCGGGTTTGGTCATGGCTGTTTTGGTCGTGGCAACTGGAGCGATTGGTGATGGCGACGCACCTGATGTGGATGATATGTCCGATGCGGATGAGGCACATGGTTTTGATGTACTTGGGTGGTTTGGTATTGGCAAAGGTGTACCAATCAGTCTGCTACTGCCGATGTTACTGTGTTCTTTTGGCTTGGTTGGAATTACCTTAAATGTGCTAATTCTCGAGCCTGTGCTGAGAAATTCGCTTGTCTATGCACCCATTGCGGCATTAGGAGGGCTTTTTGCAACGAGCATCATCGGGCGGACTTTTGCCAAGGGGTTTAATAAATTTACCGATGCAAATCGAAAAACTGCCGTTAAAAGCAGCAAAGATTTTATTGGATGCTTTGGGACCACAGCTTTTGAAGTAGACTCGAGTCAAGGTGCAGCCAACATCAAGGATGCTTTTGGCAATGTTCATCGGGTTTCGGTACGTGCCTTAAAGCGTATTGCTGCAAATGTAGCAATCCAAGTCTTAAGTGTTGAAAATGGGATTTTTATGGTGGAGGAAAAACTATGATTAGTCTGGTGATGCTGGTAATTGGAACACCCCTGCTGGCGCTTAGTATTTTTGGCTCATCGTTCTTTGGTGCTGTTTGGCAGCCAGTGAATTCACTTGTTTCATTGGCACTTGGAGTCATTTTTGTTTTGCTTGGTTTGTTGGCTTGGGTTTTCTCGAGTTTTTACATTAAACCCAGTGCCAACCTTGCCTATGTGCGTACAGGCTTGGGTGGGCGTTCAGTGTTTATTGACCGAGGACTGATGTTTGTGCCAATTCTGCATAAAATTGTTCCAGTCAATCTCGAGACGCTAAAACTTGAGGTCGAACGCAAAGGCACAGATGCACTGATTACCAAGGATAACTTGCGGGTGGATGTCAAAGCCGAGTTCTACATTAAGGTGCATCCAGAAGAAGATGCGGTCATGAACGCCAGCCGTTCATTGGGCGAAAAAAGCGTCACGGCTCAGGAAGTCGCCCATTTGGTTTTTGAAAAGCTCGTTTCGGCGCTTCGTTCTGTAGCTGCCACCAAAGACCTTGTGGAAATTCATGGTCAACGCAATGCTTTTGCCAGTGGCGTTCAAGATTTGGTGCGGGCTGACCTCGAGCCGAACGGACTTAGTTTAGAGTCGGTGACGATTTCTAAGCTCGACCAGACCAATCAGGATTTACTGTCCGACACCAATATTTTTGATGCCCAAGGTAAACGCAAAATTACCGAAATTACCCAAGAAGCCCTGGTGGAACGCAACCGCATCGAACAAGATTCACGTCAGCAACTGACCAAAAAGAACGTCGAAATTTCGATGGAAGTGCTGGCATTAGAGCGCAGCAAAGCCGAAGCCGAAGCTGGGCAACGGACCGAAGTCGCTAAAGTTCAAGCCGAAAAAGCCCGTGAAGCCGAAACCTACCGACTCGAGCAAGACAGGCAAATCCAAGAAGCCGAGATTGCACAACAGCAATCGGTACAAACGGCTGCCATCGAGCGTGACCGAATTGTGATTCTTAAAGAACAAGAGCGCCAAAAAACCGATATTGAACGTGAACAAGTGATTGAAGTGGCACAACGCGAACGTGAAATTGCAGTCATAGATGCTGAACGCCGCCGTGCCGAAGCCGATAAGTTATCCTTAGAAGCCCAAGCCGAACGCGAAAAAGCCAATCAGAGCGTGGTCACGGTCACACAACTGGCGCAAGCTGAACGCGAAGCCCAAACCAAGCTGATTGCGGCGAAGCAATCCATCGAACAAGACCGTTTTAAGCAACAAACCAATGCCGAAGTGATGGCATTCTCGGAAGTTAAAAAAGCTGAATCGCAAAAGCAATCTGCCGAACTTGATGCCACCGCCACCCTGCGCCGTGCCGAAGCCGATAGCCAAGCCAAAGAACAATTGGCTCGTGGTGATACCGCCATTAAGCGGGTGGATGTAGACATTGCCAGAGAAACCGTCGAAGTCGAACGCGCCAGAGTCGA
This sequence comes from Deinococcales bacterium, assembly GCA_031388325.1. GTDB lineage: Bacteria > Deinococcota > Deinococci > Deinococcales > JAAFIG01 > JAAFIG01. The sequence continues at coordinate 1,171 of JANNEE010000369.1, read as the reverse complement.
AGTCGAACGTCAGGCACTCGAGAACAAGCAAACCTTTAGTGCCGCCGCGCTCGAGTTTGAATTGCAGAAATTAAAGGTTGAAGCCGAACGCGATGTGCAAAAGCAAATGGCAGTTGCGTTAGGGCAAATGCTGTCTAAGGGCAACATGAACATTTACGGCGACCCAGAAACCCTGTCCAAAATGAATCAGCAATTTATGAATGGTATGGGCATTGGAAAAACTGTGGATGGGACACTCAACAGCCTTGGCTTAGACAGCAAAGATGTCCTGCCGCAACTGGCGGCACTGCTGGCGCAGCTTGGCGTTGCCATGACCAAACCAGTCGAAAAAACAGCCGATAAAGACGAGGTTTAAGCCTCATCTTTTGCCAAATAGGGGCATAGCGCGTTACTCCCTATTTGGCTTTTATAATGCTTCTTGGCTTTCCCCTCACCAGACTCTCGAGAAGACCTGCTGTAATACAGCCTATGAAACGATTCTTTTTGTTGTTTGTCTCGAGTCTTGGTTTTGCCCTTGCCGCCCAAGCTGGTTTTGTGGCTCAGCCTTATGGCGACCAAATTGTGGCAGACGATGGCAGCGTCACCTTACCACAGGGCGGCTTAATCAAGGACAATAAACACGGTATTTCAATAGATGCCAAATACATCGAGTACAAAGACAATGTGTATTTACGCGCCAGAACCGCTAAACTCAAGAATGCCTCAGGGCAGACCTTATTTAGTCCAAAAATCGATTATGTGATTGCGGCTGACCGCATGGATATTGCTGGGGCGTTGACCTATTCCGATGAGAACGTGACTGGCTTAAATGCGGCTCGAGCCGTGGCGTACCCAGATGCCAAACGGATTGTGGCTTGGAATATCTCGGCGGGTAATCCGAGTATTAAAGCCGATGCTGCCGTCTTTGATGACAGTAACAATCAGGTTTTTTTGTATGGCAATTATTTCTATAAATCAACCGACGGTAAAACCAGTAAGCAACGCAGTGGTGCAACCGCTATGCTCCTTGTCAATTTTAGCAACCAAAATCGGATTACCTACCAAGAAGGTACTCAGATTCCAGTTACCATTGCTAAGTCCTATACAGATTTAATTGCCAGAAAATAAACAATTCATTTTAATCGTGCCATAATGCCGCTTGAGTTTTTTGGAGGTTTTTTTGATGCGAAAA
>JANNEE010000349.1:0-2985 GCA_031388325.1 Deinococcales bacterium | reverse complement strand
TCGGTCTCATGCTTGGTTTGCTTGGGCAACTTGCGGTGGCAGCAACGCGGTGCTGCTGACCACCGATGCTGGGGTTGCCGAAGTGCTGATAACACCAAACGGCGCTTGGATTCTGACCGATGAAATCGAAGCCGAGCGCTTAAAACAAGAGGAAATCCCTAGCGGCTTTGAATGGTTGATTCACCCTTGGGCAGATACAAAGGCTCGAGGCAAGCACATTCGAGAAATAGCAAGTGACTTAATCGCTTCGGATATGCCGCGCTCTGGTGAAATAGAATTACCACCACAATTGGCGGTGCTTCGGGCTTCTTTGCATCCAGCCGAACTCGAGCGGTATCGAGTGCTTGGGCGTGATGCGGCTTGTGCCATGACCGATGTTTTACTGCAAGCCAAGCCAACTTGGACTGGGTATCAGTTGGCAGGTGCAGCTTCGGAGCGTTTATGGGGCATGGGGATTCATCCAGCCCTAACCCTCGTGGGTGATGAGCAGCGCTTACCGCTTTACAGGCATTCGACCGCCCACAGCAACCCAATTGGCTCGAGAGCGATGCTGGTGTTTTGCGCCAGAAGACATGGTTTATACGCCAACCTGACTCGTTTTGTGTATTTTAGGAAAGCCAGCCAAATCGAGCTAAAAATAAATTCAGATGTGATGCAAATAGAAGCCGAAATATTGGCAGCTTCTCAGGTTGGTGCAAGTCTAGGTAGTGTTTATCAAAAATTAGTGAGCGCCTACCAAAAAATGGGTCACGCACACGGCGAAAATAAACATCATCAGGGTGGAACGTGTGGTTATGGCGCTCGAGATGCAATTGCCTTGCCAGACTCGAGGGTTCAAATGAGGGAAAACAATGCAGTGGCTTGGAATCCGTCTCTGTCGGGTGCAAAAATTGAGGACACGATGGTTGTCTCGAGTACGGGGATTGAGGTGCTGACCACCGACCCGAGGTGGGAAAATACAACAATCAATGGAATTCCTAGACCGAATTTACTCCTGCGCTAAAGGGTTTTCTACAGATTACTGTTTGGGGGCGGATGTTAGTAGCCACTGACTATTATCTACTAGACAAATTTTTTAGTATTTCCAAAGGTGCTTTGAAAGCAGACTCGAGAAGCAAAGAAATCATTGGTACAACACTTAGGATACCTGCCCCATTCATTTCACGGTACAGTAGCAGCCTATGTCTATTGAACGTACTTTTGCAATGGTAAAACCCGATGGTGTGCGCCGTGGTTTGGTTGGCGAGATTATCTCGCGTCTCGAGAAAAAAGGCTTTAAGATTGTGCAGCTAAAAATGCTCACCCCAAGCCGTGAAATGGTGGCAGAACACTATGCCGAACACAACGGCAAGGGCTTTTTTAATGGCTTGGTGGATTTTTTAAGTGGTGGTGCTGTGGTTGCCATGGAACTCGAGGGTGAAAATGTAATTGCCGAATGGCGACGCATGATGGGAGCGACCCGTCCGTGGGAAAGTGCGCCCGGTACGATTCGTTTTGAATTTGCCACGACAGTAGACGAAAACGTGGCGCATGGTTCGGACAGTTTAGATAGTGCTGCTCGAGAATTGGCTATTTGGTTTAAGTAGGTCTTTCTAGTGGCGGCGCTTGGAGCGCCGCCATTTTTTATTCTTGGCTGGCTGGTCGCGGTAAGATAAGGCAGAAACGGAGGTTTTTATGACGATAGAATTGAAACGTATCTCGAGTTGGGTCAATGGGGCAGCCCATCCAAGTTCTTCTGGACGCAGTGGTAAGGTTTTTAATCCAGCCACGGGTGAACATGCCGCCAATGTGGATTTTATGTCCGTCGAAGAAATTGATACGGTCGTGGCTGCCTCTAAAGCGGCGTTTGCGGCTTGGCGAGGGACTGGTTTAAGCCGCCGTGCCGAAATCATGTTTCGTTTCCGTGAGTTGCTCGAGGCAAATAAAGGCAAACTCGCCGAGATTATTTCGCTTGAACATGGCAAAGTCCCTTCCGATGCGGCGGGTGAAATTGCCCGTGGTTTAGAGAATGTCGAGTTTGCTTGTGGTATTCCGCACCTCTTAAAAGGTGGCTATTCCGAGCAGGCTTCACGCGGCATAGATGTCTACAGTATTCGTCAGCCGCTTGGGGTGGTGGCTGGTATAACCCCCTTTAATTTTCCTGCTATGGTTCCCTTGTGGATGATGGCAAATGCGATTGCTTGTGGCAATACCTTTATTCTTAAGCCTTCAGAAAAAGACCCGAGTTCGGCGCTGTTTTTAGCCCAATTACTGCAACAAGCTGGTTTGCCTGATGGTGTTTTTAACATCATTCAAGGCGATGCTGTGGCAGTCAACGCAATTCTTACGCATCCAGATATTGCGGCGGTTTCTTTTGTCGGCAGCACCCCGATTGCCAAGCACATCTATGAAACGGGTACAAAGCATGGCAAACGAGTTCAAGCCTTGGGTGGCGCAAAAAACCATATGATGCTGCTTCCCGATGCCGACCTTGATATGGCAGCCGATGCCGCCGTCAATGCCGCGTATGGCAGTGCTGGAGAGCGCTGTATGGCGATTAGCATGGTGATTGCGGTGGGTGACATTGCCGATGCCTTTATTGAAAAAGTCAAAGAGCGTTTGCCGAAAATTAATGTGGGTCCTGGCACAGACCCAAGTGCCGAAATGGGTCCTTTAATCACCAAAGAACACCGTGACCGCGTGGCGGGTTATCTCGAGAATGCGCCGCTTGAAGGGGCTACACTGGTGGTGGATGGGCGTGAACATCTGGTGGCAGGTAATGGCTACTTTCTGGGCGTGAGTTTAATTGACCACTGCAAACCCGGTATGAAATGCTACGACGATGAAATTTTTGGACCTGTACTTGGTGTGACCAGAGTTGCCACCTATCAAGAGGGCTTGAAGCTGATTAACGACAACCAATATGGCAACGGCACCGCTATTTTTACCAGAGATGGTGGCGCAGCCCGTCAATTCCAGGTTGAGGTCAATGTTGGCATGGTCGGG
>JANNEE010000322.1:0-3574 GCA_031388325.1 Deinococcales bacterium | reverse complement strand
CGCATGGCAATTACACTGCTCGAGCCGATGATTGGCTGGCAGAACCGCAAAACCCTGATGGTCAGTGCCGTAGACCGTTTTGGCATGGCACAAGCGCTGGCTCGAGCAGGGGCAGATATGGTCTACGGCGATATTATTTACGGCATTGGTCTGGATTTTCCAATCAAATCCGAAGCCGCCCTCGAGCGCACTGCCAGTATTGTCTTGCCAATTGTTACGAATTTGCCCTTTGAATGGTTTTACCCGACAGGCGAAAAACAAGAAAGTGCTGTGCGTGACTGGCGCACCAAGTATTACGACTGGGCAGAAGTGATTGCTGGCGACACCCATTATGTGAAGCGCTACGCCCCTGAAAATTTAAGTGACAAAACTTTTTTAACCCAAACGATTACCGAAACAGATGTGGCGGCATTTAAGGCGGCGGGACTCAAGCGCCTGATTGCCACCACCCCAAAACTGAACAATCGCAACTTTGGCAACAATGTCATGGAAGCCTTCTTTGTCGCCCTAAGCGGAAAAAACCGACCGCTTACGCCAGAAGAATATACACAATACATTCAACAACTCGAGTTCAAACCTGAAATTTATGAACTCAACCCCTAAATTTTTGACTATTTGGATAACAGTAGTTTGAGTGTGGCAGACTAACAATTGTTTCGGATCGGTTTTGTTCACAAATTTGACTTCAATGATACCAACTCTATTTAGGAAACTTAGAGGGATTACAAGAATCTGATATAACGTGAAATACGTCAACTGTTTTAAGCCCACAGGAGTTGCAATACTTTACTGTGTAGAACTTTTATATGAAGTTCAGTTAATTTCGTGATTTCGTCTAGTTGTATAATCCAGTTTCTTGTGTGTAATTCTTCTAATAAAGTTCCCCAGAGTTGTTCGATTGAATCAAAGATTACGCGCACATCAACATCAGCACCAAAAACCAGCACTTGCCCAATGCACCCTTGTTTACTTGGACGAAGATCATATCCAATGAAATTACCTGTCCCATCCGACAACAACGGAATATGTCCTGTTGATGGAAAATTCTCAGTAACTCGAGGGTCTTCAATCCAAGTATCATCCACAATGCCTGACCGACGAATATCGCCGTGAATGTTGATCTCTTCCATTACTTGATCGATAGTCAGTAGCATCCGATTGAAAATTGTCCCCGTACTGAAATGATCGTTGTGACCATTGTGCAATTTGTACACATCGCGGATTTCATCAGGAATGGATATACCTAAAAACGTTTCAAGTTGTGCAATTTTTGAATCTAACGCTGGTGGTGCGAGACGAGCAACGCTAGGATTATGGATTTTACCTAATTCTTCAACAAACTTTGAGAAGGTAGCCCGCGATTGATTCACATTATTATCAGTTTACACGCACTTTGTAATTTCTGCATTAGAATTTTTTTGTTAATTCATACAAAAAAACTCTTGACTAAACCCTAATTCATGCTCTAATGTGAGCTTTATGGATGATTTAATTTCGAAGGTTGGTTTGTGAATCAAATAAGTGTATATAGGAGATGTACTCGATGGCTTCGGTTTTCTATACCATTTTTTTTATTTGGTGCATGTGCTTTGCAAGAACCAGTTACCCAACCTACTGAATCTCGAACAGCTTCAATCACATTCAAAACCTTATCCATTGATGACAGGCTTTTAGAAAATCCTGAAATGGCGCTCGCTGAATTGGCGCTTCGTGATGGTGACCCTAGAAATGATGGATATGCACGCTTGAGTATATCCAAGGGTGGTTTTGCTGGACTTGAGAACTTCGTTCGTGAATTTGGGGCAAACTCAGCTATTGTGAAAACTGAATTTGAAAAGTTTGGGATTCAATACTCAGACAAAGAACCTGAGTCTCATCGCATTTCACTGCAAGCTATTACTGATTGTATGAGATATTTTCCCGCAATTGACCGAAATCGACTGCAAATCCTCCCTAATTTGCGCCAAACGGCATTTATTGACTCTTCGGGACGACCAGAATTTTCAGCTATCACATGGCCTCCTATGATTTCAGGTGTTAGAGACAGGGTACGGAAATTCCACTGTTCTAGTACCTAAAAGCAGAAACAGTAAGTAATATAGTGGCAAATTTGGTATCAGGAACAGCTTTTATGGTATGCAATTTGTGTGCAGTTGAGCGCAATTTCCATATCCCGTGCTATGTTGTTTTGCATTGTCGGATAAATCAGTAGATTTGGCGATTAGAACAAGCACCTCTAAGAGGGGTGCTTGTTCATAGCCCATAACCCACCGCTTCTCCCTCGAGGTTTCTATGCCAAAACGCACTGATTTACACACAATTTTGATCATCGGTTCAGGTCCTATTCAAATCGGTCAAGCTGCCGAGTTTGATTACTCTGGCACGCAAGCCGTCAAAGCCCTGAAAAACGCGGGGTTTCGGGTGATTCTGGTCAACTCCAATCCTGCCACAATCATGACCGACCCTGAACTTGCCGATGCGACTTACCTCGAGCCTTTGACACTGGATTTTCTCGAGAAAGTGATTATTAAAGAGCGTCCTAGTGCCATTCTGCCAACCCTTGGTGGGCAAACGGGTCTGAACCTGAGTTTGGCGCTGGCAGATGCGGGAATTCTCGAGAAGTATGGGGTGGAGTTAATTGGCGCAAATAAAGAAGCCATCGAAAAAGGTGAAGACCGCCAAAAATTTGCGGTTGCGATGAAAAAAATTGGTTTGGAAGTCGCCAAAGGGCAGATGGTCTCGAGTTTAGATGAAGCACTGGGCTTTGTTAAAGAAGTCGGCTATCCTGCGATTATCCGTCCGAGTTTTACCTTGGGTGGGACTGGCGGCGGAATTGCCTACGACGAAGCCGAATTTAAGCAAATTGTGGCAAGTGGTTTGCATCTTTCGCCGGTTGGCACGGTTTTAATCGAAGAAAGTGTGCTTGGTTGGAAAGAATTTGAACTCGAGGTGATGCGCGACACCAACGACACCGCACTGATTATCACCAGCATCGAGAATTTTGACCCAATGGGGGTGCATACCGGCGACAGCATCACGGTTGCACCACAACAAACCTTGTCGGATAAAGAATATCAGCGCCTTCGGGATGCAAGTTTAGCCGTCATCCGAGAAATTGGGGTAGACACTGGCGGCAGTAATATTCAGTACGCGATTAACCCAACAGATGGGCGAATTGTGGTCATCGAAATGAACCCTCGGGTCTCGAGAAGTAGCGCTTTGGCATCTAAAGCCACTGGTTTCCCGATTGCTAAAATTGCGGCACTGCTGGCGGCTGGGTATCACTTGGACGAATTACCAAACGACATTACCAAAGTCACACCAGCCAGTTTTGAACCGAGCATTGATTATGTGGTCACGAAAATTCCAAGATTTGCTTTTGAAAAATTCCCCGGAACGTCTGAGCGCCTAAATACCCAAATGCGGTCGGTCGGTGAAGTCATGGCAATTGGGCGCACCTTCAAAGAATCGTTTATGAAAGCCCTGCGTTCACTCGAGTCGGATGTCCGAGGTGGCTTTGAAACCATGAACCTCGCACAGCTTGAAGCGCTTTTAGAAGCCAACCCCAAGCGTT
>JANNEE010000270.1:0-1864 GCA_031388325.1 Deinococcales bacterium | reverse complement strand
CCCGACCCGGTGCAACCACTGGCACACTGCTGTATATGGCACCCGAACAACTTTCAGGCAAAGCTGATGCGTTATCTGATATTTGGGCATGGGGCGCAGTGGTTTATGAAACCTTAGCTGGACACACGCCGTTTAATGTAGACGGCATTGGCGCACTGCTGAATGCCATTTTGAACGCCGAACCAATCCCACTGCTAGAAAGCCGCTCAGACACACCAAAAATCCTTGTTGAAATCGTGATGCAAAGTTTGCAAAAAAACCCTAGCAACCGCCCAAATAGCATGACTCAAATTGTTGCCAGTCTCGAGACGCTGCTGTCTAGCAGTGGCGAACGAATGATTTCAAGCAGTCAAAATGCCAGTGTTTCGCTGCCCCCACAACCCGAAGTTGCCTTTGTCCCACAACCCGAAAAAATCATCCAAAAAACAGCACCAAACCCATCTGAATCTTTACTCTTTGAAAACCCCTCGAGTTGGGATACTGCCCTAAAACCCTCCAAAATCATAGACACCACAACCGACAATGATAGTGTCACGATTAGCATTCCCCGCCGCCGGTTTCCGTGGTTACTGTCTATTCCAATCCTAGCCAGTATTGTTGTTGCAGCATGGTTTCTTGTACCACGCACCCCACCAGAAGACAATTGCGAACCTTTAAACACCACAGGTGCAATGCTTGACTCTGCGATTAAATGGGCAGCCCCCTTAATTCCACTCGAGAATTGCGGTTCATTTGGTTATGGACAAGGCAGCGCCACCAGCGAATACACAGATGCCCAAAATGTCAAACGCCAAGTGCTTGCTTTATTACCCGGCACAGTTCTTGTGGCAGACAACATCCAATACCCACAAACCCAATCCTTAAAAACCATGATTGGCTTAAAAGGCAATGCCACACCAAACACCAGCTACCAAGGCAGTGGCAACCAGTACCAAGTTGGTAAAAACAAACTTTTTACCGCCCTCTATCCCTCGAGCTTGAACGCAAATACATCTGGCGAAGCTATTATTTTAACCAATGAAGAACTAAGTAGTACCCATTTAGCCCTGAATGTTTACCAAGTAGACGAAGTAGACACCGACATCCAGCGCCTTGATGTCACCACTTCTAACCAGCATACCCAAAACTTTGTCGGCGCATTGTTTGGCGGTAAAACTGCTGTGTTTTTCGGGATTGGCGCAAATGCCAACGCCAACACCTTTAATGTCAATGTCCCGCTAGGCATTACCAGATATATTATTACGGGCTTAACCCCTGGAAAAAGTTATGACATGAACTTTGAACCAGACCGAGGTTGGAATTACATCACCTTGAAAACTGGAAAATCCGGCACGGTCAACAGCGCTGGGATTTTGGTACTGGGCGAAGGCTTACAACGCCTAAAACGATAATTCTCCTAAAATTCGGGGCGGAATTCACCCCAAAGTTGCCTCAGTACACCACAAACCTCGCCCAGTGTGGCATTGGCTCTGAACGCCGCCATGACAAGCGGGAAAACATTTTCCTGACTCGAGGCGGCTGTTCTTAAATTCTCGAGGGCAAGCGTTGTGGCGTTGTTATCTCGAGCCGCACGGTAAGCCTGTACCTCAGCACGGCGCAGGGCATCGGTTTCTGGGTTGATGCTTTGAATCGGTACACTCGAGCCTTCTTTACTCTGGAATTTATTGACTCCCACCACAATTCGCGTCCCTTTTTCGATTTCCTTTTGGAACTGATAAGCGGCTTCTTCGATTTCTGACTGAATAAACCCCGCTTCGATGGCTGACACACTTCCGCCTAGAGTTTCAATTTGTTCCATTATATGCGCGGCTTCTAACTCGAGGGCATCGGTTAAACCTTCGATGTAATAACTGCCTCCACCAAA
>JANNEE010000226.1:0-3526 GCA_031388325.1 Deinococcales bacterium | reverse complement strand
TCGCATGAAACTATTTAAGGGACAGGCACTGGTGGTCGGTCGGAAATCCCCAATCAGCTTATATGACCCAATGCTCGTGACCTTTGAGAAAGAAACGGTTTACGACCAAGCCGATGCTGGCGGCTTTATCAAGCTCAATGCCCTACGCGCTCGAGTCCGCGCACGGTTGCAACGGGATTAGATTCTCGAGGAAATGTAAAAACACTATTGGTCACAGGGCAGACACAGGGGTCTGCCCCTACACAAAACCCAAACCTGCAAAGGCAAACGCAAATGCCCAAGAAAAAAGTTATTTCAATGCTCGAGTTTCTACGCACAGGTTCGTTCGGTGGGTTGACGGATGGCATGAAAGTATCAGACCTAGAACCACTTTTTGGCGAACCGATTTACACCAAAGAAGGTGATGATCACACGGGTAAATGGGTATACGACGATGTGGATTTCTATGTTAATCTCGAGCTTAATATAGTGTATGGAATCGTTATTTGGGGCTTTCGAGACGAAGATGGACAAGGAAATTATCCTCGAGAAAACAAAAATTTCAGGATTGAACCTTGGCAATTACGTTGGCAATTAGGTCTAGTCAAAACAATCAATGCCTTAAAGACTGAAAATCTAAAATTTCAACAACTACCGAACACACCCATTGATAGCTACGAAACCCTAAAATTAGAATCTGGAGCAGAAATTATCTTCACTGATGATTTTGATTTAGTTGACGGGAAGTATATTCCTGCTAATCCTACACGTCTTGTTTATGATTCAATTTTGAACATCAATTTGAAATATGCACTAACAGCACTCAACTCGCATCTAATTGACGTATGACTGGTTCTATCTTGACTTAAACCACTTTCAAAAAGGCAAACACAAATGTTAAATCTAACCACAAAAATCCGAATTGCCCGCCCTACCAATAATCTCGAGAATATCGTGAAGTTTTATCGTGACGGACTTGGTTTTGCTGTTATTACCAGTTTCGAGAATCACAATGGTTTTGATGGTGTGATGCTTGGCTTAAAGGGTGCAATTTATCATCTCGAGTTCACGCATCACCTAGGGCATGTTGTGCCAGACGCTCCAACCCAAGATAATTTACTGGTTTTTTACTTGCCAGACAAGCAAATTTGGCTCGAGGCAATTGGGCAAATGCGAAAAGCTGGTTTTGAGCCAGTCAAGTCTTACAATCCGTACTGGGATGTTCATGGAAAAACCTTTCAAGACCCTGATGGCTACAGGGTTGTGCTACAAAATGCTGAGTGGTCTATTTAATCTCGAGCAGTTTTAATTCTCTTCAACTAAGATAAGGCAGAGGTGGCTGTATGACTTTAGAAATTAGTGGAACAACTCAAAATTTGTTACTTGCCGAAGCTGCCAAACGTGATATGGACGCGCAAACTTTGGCTTCAGAAATGATCTTTGAGAGCTTAGTTCGTCTCGAGAAATTGCGATGGGAACTCGAATCGCAACCCGGCTTTGAAGTATTTTCTGGTTTGTGGTCGGATGAGGATGCAAAAGAGTTTACTGAAAATACGCGTTTCTTTGGTCTGATTGATAAGGAAGCATGAGGTGAAATCAATTCTGTTAGATACAAATGCTTACTCTGCCTTAGTTAATGGTGATAGCCACGTCCTTGCAATTTTGCGAATTGCGACCTCTATTCAAATTCCTCTGATTGTTGTTGCTGAACTTCGGGCTGGTTTCAAAAAAGGCTCAAAGATTCAAGAAAATGAAGTTATTTTAAGTGCCTTTTTAACCAAATCCATTGTCGTCATACCAGATTTAGAAACCACGCAGTATTACGCAAGAGTTTATGGACATTTACAATCTAAGGGACGTTTAATTCCTACTAATGATATTTGGATCGCCGCGTTAGCGCTTCAACATCGGCTGACATTACTCACTTTTGATTCTCATTTTCGAGAAGTTGAGAGTATTCGTGTTGTACAAACAATTGAAGAGTTTTTGGACGTGACCTGAATGACTGATTCATTTGCGTTTTGTGGTTTTTGCGGCACTGCGTACCCCGATGGGCAGCCTATTTTTGCCCGTACTTGCCAAAGCTGTGGGCGCACGGCTTATAAAAATCCCCTGCCTGTGGCAGTAGTGCTTGTGCCTGTACGTCTCGAGTCCGAGGACTTGGGTTTATTGGTGATTCGCCGCAGTATCCCGCCCCGCCAAGGGCAATTGGCGCTTCCGGGTGGCTTTATCAACTTTGGTGAGTCTTGGCAAACTGGGGCTGCCAGAGAAGTTCTCGAGGAAACAGGCTTGGTCTTAAACCCAGATAGTATTCGTCTGACTCGAGTTCATAGTGCGCCAGACAGTACAATCCTCATTTTTGGAATTGCACCAATTCAGCCCTCCAATGTTCTCAAAGGGCTGACATTATCCTCCGAAACTTCAGAAATTACGATACTCGAGAGATTTACTGAGCTTGCGTTTCCACTCCATACCAATGTGGCAGAAGAATTCTTTGAAGGCGTGTTTTTCTCGTGATTCCAACACTTCGCACCGCTTCAAAAGACGATGCCGAGTTGGTTGCTGACCTGACTCGAGCCGCATGGGTGGGTAAGCCAGCCGACTCAAGCGCTCATCATGAAACGGCAGAAGTGGTACTTAAAAGTTTATCCGAAGGCGAAATTGTGATTATGGAACTTGGGAGTAAACCAATTGGTTGTGTGCGAATTTATCCTGTTTTTGAGAATGGTTTTCCAGTTGCCCTCGAGATGGCGCGGCTTTGTATATTGCCAGAATACCGTGGGCGAGGGCTTAGTACATGGCTGACCAACGAAGTGATGATTCGGGCAATACAGCGTGGTATCGAAGAGTTGCGTTTGGCGGTGCGAACCGACGAGCCGGGTCTGGTTAAGTTTTACGAACGAATTGGTTTTTTTATTGACTCGAATATTTCGTACAGCCATGCCAATCCAAACAGCCCTAAGCCGATTACAATGCGAAAGTATTTATTTAATCAGATTCCAGCAAAAGGGGATTTTGTATGAAAATAGAACCACCGCAAACCCTTGGTATCGCACTGGTGATTGGTGGTGTGATGACGACTTATTTTGCAATTGATTTTTTTAGGGTATTTCAAGCCTTTCAATTACAACAAATGATTTCATTGGGCAGACGTGGACGGCTTGGGATTCCCACAACTTTTGACGTGGCTTTCAGAGGAGTTTTTGTGCTTTTGGGTATTGCACTTGTGTCTTACATTGTTTTTCGGCTACTAAAAGGGAGTTCTAAATGACCAATAAAAAACCGTGGGGCGGGCGCTTTGAGTCTGCCACCAGTAAACTCGTCGAGGCATTTAATGCCAGTGTAGATTTTGATAAACGTCTGGTTCTCGAGGATATTGCAGGGTCACAAGCCCATGTGAAAATGCTTGGCAGCGTTGGGATTCTCGAAGCAAACGAAGTAACACAAATTCTGGGGGGATTAAAACTGGTTCTCGAGGAAGTTGAAGCTGGTACATTCCCGTGGCGCATCGAACTCGAGGATGTGCATATGAACGTCGAAACGCGCC
>JANNEE010000213.1:0-4147 GCA_031388325.1 Deinococcales bacterium | reverse complement strand
ACATTCCCCCAAAATAAATCACGCAGACGAAGGCGGGGTTTTGCTCCCTCGAGCGCAAGGTAAGCCAGCAGTGCCAATGGCTTAGGACGGGTCAAAGCACTCCCCTCGAGTCGCAGTCCTCCCAGTGTTTTCAGGTACACGCGGCTGATTATAGCGTGTTTGGGATTAGGCAGAGGTTCTGCTAGAATCTGGCTATGGAATACCAAGAACAAACCAAAAAACCATTCAATCCTTTACTCGAAGAATTGCTACACGGTCTTAAACCCGTAAATTGGACAGAACTGGAGCAGTTCATTCCAGAATGGACAACCGAAGAAAAAATCAACAATCAAGCAATCATGGTTGAACTTGAACTTGAGCGGCTTGAACGACTTGAATTTGAAAAGTACCGTGAAAAAATTGCTACCGAACAAACTTCAATCGCATGAACCCGGTTGTTGTAGATACAAATGTGATTAGTTATATTTTTAACCGACACACATTAGGGGTTATATACAAAGCCAAACTACAAGGACAAATGCTTTTTACAGCCGCTCAGACAGTAGAAGAACTGCGTTACGGTGCATTCAAAGCCAAGTGGGGAAAAGTGCGAATTTCACAACTCGAGGTATTGCTTGAATCCTTTCGAGTTGTCCAAACCACTGATCTGATTTGCACCAAATGCGCCGAGATTCGGGTACAAGCCAGACAAAAAGGCTTTGTGCTAGACCTAGCCGACGCATGGATTGCAGCCACGGCTTTAGTTTTAGAGATTCCACTTGTGACACACAACAAAAAGCATTTTGATTTTCTCGAAGGCTTAGTAGTCATCTCTGAAGACCAATAGGTTTTTCCAATTCATCACGCATGTCAAAATAACGTGCATAAACATCAGCGAATTTCAGCCCGTAGTTCTCGTCCTTGATGCCTTGGTTTTAGGGTGACAATCACATCAAACCCCAATGCCCTGGCTTGTTCAACAAAAGACCTCATCTCGAGATTAGCGCTGGCTTGTTCCCGTTGATGCACCCGTCCTCGAGATACCCCCGTGCTTTTACTGACCTCAGCTAAGGTTTTTCCCTGTTCTACTCGTGCCAATGCCAGTAATTTCCCTAAGTTCTGAATGCCAAGTTCGGTTTGCACTGTATTTTGTATTTCTGTTGGAGTCCATGCTTTGGCTTCTTGTATTTCTGGTATTTGCAGCAATCCAGTTTCTATTTCTTCTTGGCTTATTTCACCCAGTAAGGCTCGTAATTCGGGTCCCATTTCGCCTTTCACTTGTGGTTTGTGTTTCATTATTCCTCCTTAAAAATGCGTTTCCCTGCTTTGAAGACTCGGTAAATCATGGCAACTTGCTCGAGTTTTACTGCATCAGGTTGACTACTCGGTTTGATTTCTGCATTGACACAGTAAGCGGTGTTATTAGCAATAAATAAGTAAATCCGAACTCCTCCTTTAATCCCACCTCGAGACCTTGTTTTTAATTCCCAGAACGGTAATCCAATCAGTTTTTTGAGATAACGGCTGTCCATGTCGTTTTGATGGAAGTCACTGAGCATTTCGATGCTGGTGTCTACAGCATTTTGTAATCCAGATTCTGCAAATTCCAATAAGTTTTCGATTAAAAGCGGATGTAGCGCATCTAATCGAGTTGGTAAATAGGGCAACTGCAAAGGAATCATGGTTTACTTTAGAGGTATAACCATTTACTGTCAAGTTAGGACTATACAAATATGAAACCAGTTAATTAGTCTCGAGTCCAACAAAAAGCACCATGACCACGCCAAGTTTTCATCTAAAACCATGTCCGTAGAAACTCAAGCATGACGCTTTAGCTCGAGCTTGGGCTACTGGTGATTAGATTTCCAAGGTAGAATTCTATTGTGCCTAAAATCGTTCCTAACAATCTAATCATTGACCTTCGCACGTTGATTGAACAAAGTCGTTCTCAACTTAGGCGCAATGTCAATCAGAATATGGTGCTGCTGTACTGGCATATTGGTACTCGAATCCGCGCAGAAATTCTTGCGAATAAACGCGCAGATTATGGAAAACGACTCATTCCTAAAATTGCCGCAGAACTTGCATTTGATTATGGTCGTGGTTTTAGTGAACGCAATGTCAGCAACATGGTGCGGTTTGGCGAAGTTTTTGTGGACATACAAATTTTGCAGAACTTGTCTGCAAAATTATCTTGGTCACATTTTGTTGAAATTATCTACCGCAAAGACCCGCTTGAACGAGATTTTTACGCACAAATGGCAGCTTTGGAGGGTTGGGGAGTGCGAATCCTAAAAGAACGAATTGGTACGTTGTTGTTTGAACGTACCGCAATTTCCAAGAAACCCGAAGCAACCATTGCTCTTGAACTCGAGCAGATGAAGCAGGGAAAACCAGTTCCAACAGATTTTTTGTTTCGAGACCCATATATTCTGGATTTCCTTGAATTACAAGACACATACTCCGAAAAAGACCTTGAGAACGCGATTCTGCTCGAGATGGAACGTTTTTTGCTCGAATTTCTTGCTCACAAGACAGCACCTTCGGGCTGTTCGCGCTGGGGGCTGGGTTTACGTTTATGGCTCGTCAGAAACGTATTCCTGTAGGCGATGACGATTTTTACATTGATTTGCTGCTTTACCATCGGCATTTACAGTGCTTGGTTGCCATAGACTTAAAACTCGAGAAATTCCAACCGAGTTTCGCTGGTCAGATGCAATTTTATCTTGGGTACTTGAATAAATTTGATCGCTTGCCATTTGAAAACCCTCCGATTGGTTTGATTTTATGTGCCGAAGCAAACCAAGCCCAAGTAGAACTGCTTGACTTAGAGCGCGATAATATCCGTGTGGCAGAGTATTTGACCAAGTTACCACCTCTCGAGGTTCTGCGTGAACGGTTACAGCGTGTGATGATTTGGGCAAAAGGCAACAAAAGCAGTAAATTACTCCGCTAAAAAGTCTCGTCTCGAGGTCGCTTGCCAACCAAAACCTCAAATTAAACCGTTTGCCTGACGCTTTGGCTCGAGCTTGTGCCGTGGTTTGTACAGCCAACAGATTATTTGCGCCTAGAGCAAATTTTATTGAACCCCTATTTTTTCAGGTTTTTTTCAACCCAAATTCAACCCCTATCTGAAAGTATTGCCGCATCTTGGGGTGTTTACGGTTTGTTTACGGTTGGGTTTGTAAGCTGCTCTCGAGAGACCACAAAGGAGAAAATATGAGTACGATTTTATACGCGCTACTTTCCAAAAAACGAGAAGACTCTGCTCCGCAAAAAAGACAAGACACAGAGCCACCCGGGATTAAAACCTATATGGATACCTTGGCAGCGCTTGTCCCAAGCGAAATCTTGGGACTCCACGCATTTGCGATTGCATTCACAACAACAACGAAAACAATAGACGGTACAAAGACAACGACAATTGCAAATGAAAATTTTGGCGCACTGCAATTAGTGTTCTGGTCTTGCCTTGTCCTAACTGTACTGATGTATGTCATTCCTAGGGTCTTGAATAAAACATGGAATAAGTTAGACTTGGGTAGAGTTTTTATTCCACCATTTGCTTTTGTTGCTTGGATGATGTTGCAACGACCAACCGCCCTTGATGCCGTTGTTGGAAATTTTGATTCAACAGTCCGCACAGTATTTGCTGCTGTCTTAGCAGTTGGGCTTGCTTTTGCGAGTAATTCTTTGGCACACGAAGCTGATCAAATGTGATATTTGAAACAAAACGATAAAAGTATTCACCTGATTACGGTCTGATTACGCTTCTATTTATAAGGTGTAACCACTAACAAGAGAAAACCTTTATAAATATTATAAATACTATCGTGTATAGAATAGAAAGATATATAAACTAGCTTTCCCCTTCTTTTTTATCCTTTGGGAGAAAAAAAACATGAAAGCATATCAATAACTTATATCCTTTGTATTCTTAGCCTTTTTAACTATTTCCTTTGTAAGCGCAGATTCTTCTGATTATGAAATTACTTCTGTGTATGTGAATACTATTCTTGCAGAAGGCTCTACAGTTCAGGTTGAACTTGGTACCAACGCGCAGGTTCAAGTGTACATTGAAGGTACGGGAGACACTACAGACGTTCGAGTTCGTGCATTGTTAGGCGGTTATGAATATGGAGATATTCAAGATACTACAGAGGTTTTC
>JANNEE010000211.1:0-2370 GCA_031388325.1 Deinococcales bacterium | reverse complement strand
CAACGCAGTTATGGCACAACAAACTGGTTCTACCAGTGTGGTTCAACAAGCCATGGATTACTCGAAGACGTTTATTACAAAACTCTCGGGAGCGCTCGGTGTAGACCAAGCCAAACTCGAGGCAGCAATTAAGTCAGCAGGCAATGCCACGGTGGACGAAATGCTCAAAAACCAAGACATCACCAAAACTCAAGCCGAGCAACTGCGTAATCAAGTGACACAAGGTCGTTTAGGAATGTGGGAACGCGGTGGAATGGATGGAAGAATGGGGCGCGGTAATGACCCTAGAAATGGTGGAAAACCAAATGGGCAAAATGGCATGAAACCCGGTATGGCAAACATCAGTCACGTCGCCCTGCTCGAGAGTGCCGCCAAAGCCCTGAAATTAACATCTGTCGAACTTGATGCTAAATTACGAGCCGGCGAAACCCTGACCAGTCTTGCAACGATTCAAAAAGTCACCCTCGAGTCGGTTAAGGCTGCTGTATTAGCCAACTTAAAAAGCCAGTTAGATGCTGCCGTTAAAGCCAAAACCATCACCCAAGCCCAAGCTGATGAGCTGCTGGCTCGAGCCGCCGCCAATGCGAACTTTGGTCTGTTTGGTGGACGTGGCGGTGGCAGACGCTAAAAAAATCTTGTTCCTAGAACCAAGGATGCCACTTTTTTGCGGCATCCTTTTTTACCTCGAGTTTTACATCGGTTCTTGCTGGGTCGTACAATGAATCCCGCCGCCGCCCGCCGCTATTGCATCTATGTTCAATTGTATTATTTTTCGCTTTGGGAAAAGCCTTTGCAGTTTAACTCGAGCATCTGTGTCGGCTTTAGGGTCGCCAAATTCAGGAGCAATCACTGCGCCGTTACAAACATAAAAATTGATATAGCCAGCCGCAAAATCCTTGTTTGCAAATTTATCGCGGATACGGCTAGGGGCTTCTAGCACAACGATTTCTAAATTTTTACCCTTGGCATCTTTAGCAAGTTTTAGTAATCGCAAATGCTCTTTAGTAACGCTATGATCAAACGAAGCTGGGTCTGGATCAAAACCCGCAACCACCACCCCAGGACTGGCAAATCGTGCATAAAAATCGGTATGCCCATCGGTGATGTCCATGTCTTTGATTCCGGGCAACCAAATAATTTTTTCTAAGCCAAGCAAGGCTTTAAGTTCTTTTTCGGCATCCTGCTTGCTGACTCCAGGGTTACGGTTATCGTTTAAGACACAGCTTTCGGTAATGATTGCCGTGCCATGCCCATCTACTTCAATACCCCCACCCTCGAGAATCAGAGTTGAACTAAATCGCGGCACACCAGCTTCTTTACAGATTAGTTTGGCAATTTTGGCATCTTCAGTAAAGTCTTGTTTTTCTCCCCAGCCATTAAAATTGAAGTCAATTGCAGCTTTTTTAGCTTGGTTATTGACCACAAAAACAGCCCCCGTATCACGCGCCCACAAGTCATCCATTGGGGCAACAACTAACTTTACTTTAGCATTGACAAGTGCTTGGGCAATTGTTAATTCTTCGGGTCTAACAAGCATCGAAACTGGTTCAAAGGCAACAATTGTATTGGCGATGGTTGCCAAATTTTTTCGCACTTCTGGTAGAAGTTTTTTGCCCCAAATAGGCTCAGTCGCGCCAAAAGCCATCCAAGTACGCTTATGCCTATCTGCTTCATCGGGCATGTACCAAGAATCATCAAGGCTCGAGTAGGCTTGTGTGTTTGACATGGCGACTGCTCCTGTAAAAAGGCTCAGATTACGCAAAAAAGCCCGTCTCGAGATCATAATTGCTATCATAACCCAACCGTTCGTTGGGGTATCCTAATCTAAAGTTGAGTGTATGAACCCACCCAAACCCGATATAACTCTACCCATGCACCGTTTCGATGACCAAGCCCGTCTTGTCTTTCATTTGGCAAGGGAAGAGGCTGTGCGTCTGGGGCATCCAAGGATTGCGGCTGAACATCTTTTGCTCGGTGTTCTTAGGCTCGAGAATAATGTCACCGAAGTCTTAAACCAAATGGGCTTATCCTTAAAACACGCCAGAAACCGACTCGAGGAAATTGTCGGCAGACGTGAAAACTTAAGTCCGTCCACCGTTCCAGACATCACTGAATCCGCCAGACTGAGCATGGAAACGGCGGCTGCCGAAGCCAGACGTTTACAAGCCCAACAAATTGGGGTTGGACATGTGCTGCTTGGCATTATCAGACAAGCCGAAGTGACCGCCAGACAATCGAATGACAGCACGGCTTTAACTCAAATCCTAGGCGAATATGATGGTGGGCTACGTGGGGTGATGCGCCGTGTCCTCGAGAGCTTACGAAACCCTAGCCAAACAACACCCGAAACCCCAATTCTCGAGACGAGGC
>JANNEE010000176.1:0-5743 GCA_031388325.1 Deinococcales bacterium | reverse complement strand
GCCATGCTCATGGCTTCTTCTTGGTCGTGTGTGACCAGCAGTGTCGTAATCCCAAGTTCAAGTTGCAAGCGCTTTAACTCGGTTCGCAGTTCAATCCGAATTTTGGCATCCAGTGCCGAAAGTGGTTCGTCCAAAAGCAGTAAACGTGGTTCTCGAGCCAAAGCCCGCGCCAATGCCACACGCTGCCGTTGACCACCCGATAAGGACTGCACTGCCCGTTTATCAAAGCCAATTAGACCCACGGTTTTAAGCAGTTCTTGGACTCGAGCCTCAAGCCTATCCTTAGACCATTTGGCGACCCGTAAGCCAAAACCAATATTGCCAGCCACGCTTAGGTTTGGGAATAATGCGTAATTCTGAAAAACCATACCGACTTGCCTAGCCTCGGCAGGAATGTTGGTCACATCGGTATCGCCAATAAAAACCTTACCAGTATCTGGAATTTCAAACCCAGCCACACAGCGCAAAGTCGTGGTTTTACCGCAGCCCGAAGGACCTAAAAGCGCCAGTAACTCGCCCGGCTTTACCTCGAGACTAATGTCATCCACTGCTGCCTTACCTTGGAATTTGCGGGAAACATTCTCGAGCCGAATTGGAACACTATTTTTCATACGACCACCACCGAACTTGAGTCTTTTTTCTGGGATAAGGCAAACGCACCTAAACCCCATGCCACAGCAAAGGCAATAAAACTAATGGCAGCACTGCGGTGTCCGTCTTGGGAGTTGGTTAAGTATTGGTAGTACGGTAAGGTTTCCCAAGCACTGCCGACAATTAACTGCGCCAGACTAAATTCACCAAAAGCCGCCGAGAGCGCCAGTACCCCACCAGACAACACACCGGGCAGTACAGTCGGCAGGATTACCCAAAGCAGAATTTGCAGGTCGTTCGCGCCAAGGCTGCGGGCAGCTTCGGACAGTTCGCGGACATTGGCGGCTTCAAAGGCATTGGCGACGGCGCGGTAGGCAAAAGGCATGACTCCAACCGTTACGGCTGGAATCAGTAACCACGGTGTTCCAGAAATAGCAAGCGGAGGATTAGAAAAGATTCGGATTAAGCCAACCGCTAAAATTACGCCGGGGAAAACAAAAATCCAAAGACTTAGAAACTCGAGGGCAGCCGCTAGTTTTGGCAGATAAAGCGTGACCGCAAAAAGAGTTGGGACTAAAAAGGCAATGCTTAAACCCACGGCGGCTAAGGACAGTAAAAAACTTCGTCCTGCCGCACTCCAGAATCTCGAGTCAGCAAAAAGGGCTGACCATGCTTTTAACGTGATTCCATCTGGTAAGAGGGTTGTCCATGCGGTGCTGAGACTGTAAATCAGGGTCATGAGGATTGGAATGGTTAAAAATATAAACAGCAGTACCAAATAGCTGCGACGTACAAAAGTCCAAATCATGCTGCACCTGCCTCGAGTTTGGCTGCCCAGCGTTTTGAAGCACGGTAAATAACGAGGGACAACAACAACACAAACGCCATCATACAGGCTAAGGCTGCCGCCGCCCCGGGGTTATAGCCAACTTGCCCTGAAACCTGAAAACCAATTTGGGTTGGCAATAAGTTAATGCTGCCTTGTGAAAGCGCATACACCGTGGCATACGCCCCAAAGGAGTTGGCAAAAAGTAAGACAATCGAGCCAAGTAGCGTCGGTAGTAAAACTGGAATGCCGACGCGCCACCAAAAGACCAACGGCGAAGCCCCTAAGCCCCTTGCCGCCTCGAGCCAGTCTTTTTGAATTGCGGCAAAGGCTGGTAACATCAACACCGTCATGAGTGGCACTTGAAAATACAAATACACAATATGCAGGTTTTGCCGTCGGTAAATATCTATCGTCTCGAGTCCGATACCTTGCAGAATATAATTAAAAACACCACTGACTCCAAATAAAACAATAAACGCAAAAGCAAGCGGCACACCCGCAAAATTAGCGGCAATGCCACTTAAGCCACCCAAAAAACGTTGGGTTCGAGGGCTGCTGCGCCACAAAGCCCCAGCCGCCAATGCACCAAGAATCCCGCCCTCGAGTGCGCTTTGCAAACTTAAGCCAACACTGTTATTTAACGCCCGAAAAAAAAGCGGTTTAGTGGCTTCTGTCCAATGTTCTAAAGTCAGTCCAGTTTTATTGGTAAAAGCAGTTAAAACCAAGTACCCACCTGGTAAAACCAAGAATAAAGTTAAGAATAAAAAGAAAGCTATCACAATGCCTATGGATAAAAAACGTGTCATCCTAACCCCAAAATGCTTCGAGCGCAGCCAGATAAAGACTGCGCCCTCGAGATGCTAAGAATTTATTGACCTAGAACTTCAGTTGCCCATTGTTCGCCAATGCCAAGCACGATTTTTGGCATTTCTTTCCAGGCTTTGATTGGAATAACTTTTTGGTATTGGAAAGCTGGAATCATTTTGGCACGAATTTCGGCGGATAAACTGTTGCGGATTTTGGCGCGAATTGGTTGAGCGCCACCTTCGGCGTACAGGCGTTGACCTTCGTCAGAGAACAAGAATTCCATGAATAGTTTAGCTACATTTGGACGGGCAGTGAAGGCGTTAATCACTGGTGCGTAAGGACCAACGGTTGTGCCATCCAAGGGAATTTGAATCGCCAGTTTAATGCCTTCATCGGCAAGTTGACGACGGAAGTTTAAGCCGTTGTAATCCCAGTTAATGCCAATCGCAACTTCGCCTTTTTGGATATTGGCAAGGCTAGGTACAGTTGGAATTAAGTTGCCAGATTTTTGGAGTTTAGCAAAGAAATCAATCCCCGGTTTGATATTGGTTTCCGAGCCACCCATTGCCATGGCTGCCGCAATCACAGCGTATTGGGCGTTAGCAGCACGGCGTGGGTCGTTAATCGCAATTTTACCTTTGTATTCTGGACGTAGTAAATCCTTCCATGAACGTGGGATATTTTTGACTAATTTGGTGTTGACCACAAAGGAAATCGCACCGTAATAGGCAGCCGCATAATGACCATCTGCGCCTTTTGCCCATTCTGGAATTTCCGCCCATTTGCTGTTCTTGTAAGGCATAAACGCGCCTTGTTCTGTGCCAATTGGACCAAATGCCAAACCAACATCGCCGACATCGGCAACAGGTGCATTTTTCTCGGCTAAGAACTTGGCGATTTCTTCGGCGCTGCTCATGTCGGTGTCGGCTTGGGTCACGCCATAACGGGTGGTAAAGACCTTCCACATTTTTTCGTAGTTCAGCCAATCGTTCGGGATACCATAACTAACGATTTTGCCCTCAACTTTTGCTTTGGCTGCCAATTCCGAAATTGAATCGGCGGCTAGAACCAAACTGAGACCAGTAACGAGTGCCGCGCCGAGTAACATTGTTGCTTTTTTCATACATCCTCCTAGGACTGTAGAACCACAGCTTTCACATGTAAACGCCGAATTGTCAGGAGTCTATCAAATCAAAGGCATTGCAAACCCAAATTTTATTGGACTCGAGTCAATATGTCAGCCAAAAAAATTTGAATGCCGCTAAATCAGTCAATTGTGTAAAATGGTTTTGAGTTATAAGGAGAATCTATGGGAGCATTCGTCGCAGAATTTATCGGAACATTCGCCCTCACCCTGATTGGCGCAGGTGCAATCCTTAATGGCAGCGCTGGCTTGGTCGGTATAGCCCTCGCCCACGGATTGGTAATAGTGGTCTTTGGCACTGCCCTTGGCGCAGTTTCTGGTGGACATTTTAACCCAGCCGTCAGCATCGCCATGCTCGCCACTGGACGGATAGAACCAGCCAAAGCTGGCGGCTACATCATTTCGCAAGTGCTAGGTTCGGTGCTGGCCGCCCTGATTCTGACCCAAGTATTCCCAGCCGAAACTGTCAGTGCCGCTAAACTCGGTACGCCACTCTTATCGGCAACCACATCCATTGGGGCTGGAATTATTCTCGAGTTTTTAACCACTTTCTTTTTAGTAACCGCAATTTTTGGCACAGCCGTAGACTCGAGAGCGCCAAAAATGGGAGCGCTGTTTATTGGCTTAACCGTCACCCTCGGGATTCTTTGCATTGGACCAATGACAGGTGCAGCATTGAACCCAGCCCGCAGTATTGGACCCGCTTTGGTCGGCGGATACTTAGATAATTTCTGGTTGTACTGGATTGCGCCAATTGCTGGTGCAGTCGCGGCGGCGTTCTTATACGACGGATTGTTTCATAAGCGCGAAGATTAAAAGTATTCTCGAGAAACCTGCCCGTTAAATTTGGGCAGGTTTTTTTATTGCCTTACGCCAAAGCTCGAGCCTCAAGTAGTTCTTTTGCCCAAGCGCGAATCTCGAGAGAAGCATCAAAGACACACTCCTCGAAAATAGATTGCGGAAGAAGTTGCAGTTGCTCGAGGAGTTTTAGGATATTTTGACGACAACGTATACAACGACCTTTTTCATAAACATAGAGCCTCCGAAAGGTCTGAAATTCCTAAAAATTTTCGTCAAACGCGTGAATTGAAAAACAGGGCGAACACGGGGGTTCGCCCCTACCTCACGCATTATTATGCCATTATTGTAGGGACAGACCCCTGTGTCTGTCCTGTAACTGACGATAAAATGGCAATCTTTCGGAGGCTCTATCATCAGGGTTGATGTACTCGACATCTTGACTCCATTTGTCACGGCGCAACGTAATGGTGACTGTGGTTTTACCTGAGCCATTAGGACCAGCAATCAGTAGTAAAACAGGTTTTGAATTTACTGAATCCCTTGAAGCTGTTTTAACAACTCGAGCCGCCCAGTGGCAATTCGTTGACGCATTTTTGTAAGCGCAATTCATTTTCTTCGCGGATATGAGCAAACGCATTTCGGCTTAGCTCAAGCAGTTGCTCGTCGCTTGGTTCAAAATCTGGGTCAGCTAAGTTTTTGTACTCGTTCATGCTTCGTATTGTACTGCATTGCTCCTCGATTTTCTTTTAATCCTAAAAGCGCGTAAACTAACCAGCACTTGTGTCCAAATTCCCTTTGATCAAATCCGAACTAAAACAAAAACTCTTGGCTGGTGGCTACCGCGAGGGCGAAGCCCTGCCCAGTGAAGTCACACTTGCCAAACATTACGGAGTCTCGAGGATGACTGCCCGCCGTGCAGTGGATGAACTCGAGCGTGAAGGCTATATTTTTAGGGTTCAAGGTGCGGGTAGTTTCCCAACAGGTAAACGCTTTCGCCAAGGTGTTTTTCGGGTTAAAAGTTTAGAGGAAATGGCAATGGCTGTGCATGGCGCACCCTTTACCAAAGTCCTCAGAGCCTTAATTGGTGTGGCAAGCAGCGAAGTGGCGCTGGCGCTCGAGTTGCCAATTGGTACGGCAGTCCTCGAGATTCAGCGCTTACGGGGCATCGAAGAAACACCGTTATTGCTCGAGGAGCGCCATTTTAGAATAGACAATACCGAGAAATTACTGCGTTTACCACTGCACCAAGAAAGCATTCATGCGCTTTTGGTCAGCATTGGTATAACCGTCGCCAAAGTCGAACAAACCCTTGAAGCCGTAACTTTAGATGTCACTCGAGCTAAATTGTTAGAAGTTCCTAATGGCACGGCTGCTTTTTTGATGAGTCGCCACAGCTACACCCCAACTGGAATTCTTGGCTTCTCGAGATACTGGGTACGTGGCGATGGTGGCGCATTTGCCAGTGCTTTCGAGCCTTAAAGAATACTGCGGATGAGAAATCCAGCAAAACCAGAAACAATTGCCGATAAGACCAGTGTAATCACAATTTTGGTACTGTCGGTTATGTTCAT
>JANNEE010000169.1:0-7984 GCA_031388325.1 Deinococcales bacterium | reverse complement strand
CAATATCGAGTTGATTCCATGTGCCAATAAAGGTCAGGACTGCAATCGTGATTAAAACAGGGGTTAATAGTGGCAGGGCAATTCGGCGATAAATCAAGGAATTGCTTGCCCCATCCACTCGAGCCGCCTCGACTAAGGATTTAGGAACGGCATGTAAACAAAACTGCCTGACCAAAAAAACCCCAATCGCACTGTAGGTTGCGGGTAGCCAAAGGGTTCTTGGAGTGTCTATCCAATCCAAAAGTCGCATTTGCATCAGGTGCGGAATGGCACTGGACAGGGCTGGAAAAACCATGGCAATTAAAACCACTAAAAATAACTGGCGTTTATAGCGAAATTCGAGGACGGCAAAAGCAAATCCAGCTAAACTACTGGTCAGGGCAGCCCCAAAAGCCGCTAGACTCGAGATATAAATGCTATTCCAGAGGTTGCGCCAGAACATTGGCATGTCGCGTTGCAGGGCATTGTAATTATTACTCAAATCCGAGCCAAGGTTAAAACCAAATCCTGAGCTATTCTGGCTTGTGCTGGTCAGGTTGCCCCAGAAATCACGCCAGAAGCTGACCCCATCACGCTGAGCGCCAAGGCTCAGGTCAAAGTCCGGACGGGCTTGTGGGTCAAAGCTCGAGTTCCCTTGGGTGGTCTGAAAAAAAAGTGTCAGCAAAGGCAGTACACTGAGTAAAACCATAAAGACCATAGCCAGTTTAATCAAAATCACTTGAATAGGCGCTAAATTGAGCGGTGCATGGTCAGACTCGAGACCAGCAGGGCTTTCTAAACCCGTAAAATTGCGTCCAAAAGCAAAGTAGGCGATACCAACCAAGAGCATTAAAACCAATAAAAAGACCCATGTCTGGGCGGCTGCCATCGAAAAATTGGTGTGATAGAAGGCTGTGCCAAAAATAAACCCAGGGATTTTAGCCGTTTCAAAGTTTGAGTAATCGCCGCGCCAAGCGTTCGCCTGCAAACGCTGGACAATACTGATGCTGATTGCCACAAATGCCATTGGGCGCATCATTGGAAAAGCAATGCTTTTGAGTTGCCGCCAAAAACCCGCCCCGTCAAGTTGGGCTGCCTCGAGCATACTGCGTGGTACGCTAGACAACGCCATTAAGTAAAGCAAGACATTCCAACCAAAACCATTCCAAATTGCCGAAAAAATATCCAAGCCAAAATCTGGAATTTGCAGACCAACTAAACCAAGCACATCATTGAGCGGGTTTTTGAACAATTCAAAAAAGAAACTCAGACCACTGCTAAGAGCAATTGGCGCAACCAACATAGGCACAAGCAACAACGCCCCAAGCGAACCCAAAGCCCGTCGTAAGACCAAATGCAGCCCAAAAGCGGCTGGAATCGCCAAGGCATGTTGCAACACCAAGGCGGGCAGACCCTCGAGTAAAGAGCGCAGCAGCGCCTTCCAAAAAGCAGGGTCGGTAAACACAAAACCATAAAAACGCAAGCCGCGAAAGTAAAATTCGCCAGTCCCCTGAATCGGGTCCCATAAAAAAACCGAGATAAAAAAAGTAAAAGCTAAACTAAAAATACCAAAGCCAATAAACAAAACAAAAAAAGGCAACACAAACCATGTTCCACTCGAGATGCTGACTCGCGCAACGGTTTTTTTGGGTTTTGCCAAAGACCTAATCATTAGGCAAGCCAACGCGCAAAGAACCGCAATTTCTCGAGTCCTTGAACGCTCTGACCGCCTTCATGGTTATTGTACGGGTAGACCCGAATCTCTTTTTGCCCAGCATGATGATTGTAGGCGGCGTAAACCGTACTGGGTGGGCAGATGTCGTCCATCAAGCCAACACTGTAAAGCGCGGGGCTACTGGTGCGTTTGGCAAAGTTAATCCCATCAAAATAAGACAGGGTGGTAAAAACCTGCTCGAGTTGGTCACGGTGCATTTTTAGATACTGGGTGATTTCGCCGTAAGGGTGGGTCGCCACAATTTCGGTGGCTCGGCGGTAATGGCACAAAAACGGGACATCGGGAGCGAGTGCCGTCACTGGCTCGAGGGCGGCGGCGGCTATCGCAATCCCTCCACCTTGGCTACCACCAGTTACAGCAATGCGTTTTGGGTCTATCATGCTTAAATTCTTAGCGGTTTCAATGGCGCGAACCGCATCGCTAAAAACACGGCGGTAATAATAGCGGTCTTGGTGGGTGATACCTCTGGTCATAAAGCCGGGGATATGTCCGTTGCCAGGGTTATCGTCTATGTCCGGGGTACTGCCTTTACTCCAAACACTGCCCTGCCCTCGAGTGTCCATAATAATATGGGCATAGCCAGCACTGGCATAAAAAAGTGCATCGTGCGATTCGCCGCGCCCACCGCCGTAACCAACAAATTCAACGATAGCTGCGATTTTTTCGGCTCGAATTTTAGGTAAGGTCAGCCATGCTTTAATCGGTTGCCCGTTGTACCCCGAGAAAGTCAAATCAAAACTTTCAACAGTCTGAAATGGGGAATTTATAGGGGCAAGTTCGATATTCAGGGCATGAACTCGAGTGGCAGCGAGTGTCTGTTGCCAGAAGGTATCAAAATCAGATGGCTCGAGAACATCGGGGCGATAAGTCTGTAATTGCTCGAGTGGCAAGTCAAATAGTGGCATAGTCAATCATCGCCTATAACCAGTTGGTCTGGCAAGTGAATCAGCTTCTGACCACCTAAAAAACGAATTTCAAGTTGTTTGGGGATACTTGGTAACTCGAGGATTTGCGGGTCGTTGGGCATCAAGTCAAGCATGTTGTCCGAAATTTCGTTGGTCTCGAGCCAAACAGCTTTGACGGGTTTATCAGTGCTGATTTTAAGTCGTTGCCGTCCGAGTTGCTCGACTTCAATTCTAGCTTTTGGCAATTCAAACTGCACATAAGGCTCGAGGAAAATACTGTCTCTGGCAATAACTTGATTATTTTGCAGTAAACGCACCTGCCAAATAGCTTGTCCTTGGGGCATTGTACCAAGTTCGGTGCTGGCGTTAGCAGCCAAATTCACGGCTCGAGTTTCAAAATGGGTTACTTGCCCCTGCAAGTCAAAAATACGAATTTCCAAGTCGCACTGCCATGTTTCTAAGTGGTGGTTGCTTGCCCAAATTGCCCCATCTGTCCAAAGGTTAATGGTGATGGCTTGCAAGGCGCGTTTAACTGTGTAATAGGCTGGTTTATAGCGGTGGCTTGAGTCTATGATTGCCCAACTGCTGACTTGCCAGCAGTCGTTGAGTTGCCAAACCAATGCACCACCACAAGCCCGATGATGCGGTCTCCCCCATGCCCGTCGCCAAATTCGGTAAGCGGCATTTAAGGCTTCGGACTGGACAATTTGGGTGGCAAAAACAAAATCTTCTAAGTTTTCTAGGTTTTGTGCAATATCGGCGGCATACTTGTGGAGGCGCATCATCCCTTGGTCGGCTTTCATATGGTGTTCAAAACTTGGGCTGCTCGGACTCCATTGGTTGGCTGGAATCACTTCACGCAGGGTCTCGAGTCGTGGAGCAGCACACATCCCAAATTCAGATACAAAACGTCCGCCTAAATGCTGATAATCTCGGTAAGGGACTGCTGCACTTCCCCAGACATCCCAAGTGTGCCTGTCGCCGATGGTTTGGTCATCTGGAAACGCCCCAAAAAAAGGACTGCCCGCTTGGTAATAGGCATCTGGAGCAAATTCCTGCATACAATTTGGCAAAACCTGTTCGTAAATCACTCGAGCGCCAAAGGTCGCAGTCGCATCTGGGGCAACACTGGCATCGTATAAGCCTTGTCCAAATGCCAAAGGGTAATCTTCGTTATTGCCTGTCCAAATCACAATACTTGGATGATTCCGCAGGCGCTTAATTTGGTAGCTGGCTTCTTGTTTTACATTCTCTAAAAAAGCTGGGTAAGATGGGTAAATCCCGCAACCAAACATAAAATCTTGCCAAATCATCATCCCAAGCTGGTCGCAAAGTTGGTAAAAGATTTTATCCTCGTAAATCCCACCGCCCCAAATTCGCAGCATCGTCATGTTGGCATTTTTTGCTGCTTCGATTCGGGCGTGGTAACGCTCCGAGGTGACTCGAGCCAGCATCAGGTCATCTGGAATCCAATTCGCGCCACTCGTGAACAGGGCAATACCATTGATTTCAAAGTAAAAACTCGAGCCGCTTTGGTTGGCAATCGGTTCTTGGACGACCCGCACCTGACGAATTCCAAAGGATTGCTCAGATTGGTCTACAATAACCCCGTCTTGAATCAGCACCACCTTGAGGCAGTAAAGCGGCTGAGAACCAAGGGTATGTGGATACCAAAGTCTGGGTTGTAAGACCATAAATTGGTGTTTAAGTGCGGCTGTGGCTGGCAGCTGCGTTTTCTCGAGCGGTATGCCGTTGGGGTCACAAAGGGTTAAGACCACTTCGGCTGTTTCAAATTGCCCATTGAGTTGCAACTGAACATCTAAGCTGCTAATTTCAAAATTTGGCTCGAGTTTGCTTTCTAGGGCAACATCGTATATTCGGGCATTGAACTGCTCGAGTCGAATTTCTTGCCAAATGCCACTGTCAAGCAGTTTTGGACCCCAATCCCAACTGTAATGGTATTGGGCTTTGCGAACATGGACACGACTGGCATCGCCGTTCCAAAGGGGTTTTGCCCCACCGTTTGCCTCCATGCGTTTTAAGCCTTCAAACCATGCGCTCTTAAAATGAATCTCGAGGGTATTTTTGGCTTGTAACTGTACAGGTATGCGCTGCCCAAGGAACATATTTTGGTTTTCTAAAATCAATTGCCCATTTAGGTAAACACTGGCAAAGGTATCTAAGCCATCAAAACAGAGTTCTGAATACGTGTAGTTCTGGTTGGCATTAAACTCGAGACGGTATAACCAATCGCGCTCACCCACCCACTGCACCAAATGTTCGTTCTGGTCATAGTATGGGTCTGGAATAATTTGCTGCTCGAGTAAATTCTGGTAAGTGCTACTGGGTACGCGGCAACTGTACCAGCCTTCTGGTGTGGCAAAATCTGCCTCGAGGCTGAGGTTCGTTTGACGTTCTTTGAAAAACCAACCATGACTAAGAATCTGTTGCTGACGCAATTTTAGTTGCGATATGGACATAACAACCCCTTTGTTTAGTAAAAATATTTGCTCAAATTAGCATGGTTGTGCTATATTTGCAATCCAAGTAGCACTATCACGTGTAAAGATTTGCTATATCAGGCATAAAGATTTGCTATATCATCCAAAAGGTAGCCATGACTCAATCGGTATTCTCTCAAACACATCTCACACGAACCAAAGTCACCATCAGGGAAGTCGCCAGCGCTTCAGGGGTTTCCATCGGGACAGTCTCGAGGGCGCTTAAAAATCAGGATGGTTTATCCGAAGAAACCCGTCAGCAGGTCTTATCGGCTGCTAAAAAACTTGGCTATGACACTGGTAATTTGCGCCAAGCCAAAATTCGGCGCATCACTTTTATCACCACCCGCTTGACCGAATTACCCGCCAACCCATTTTACGGCGTGGTGCTGCACGGGGCAGAAGATGCTTGTCGTGAACAAGAAATTGCCTTGTCTTACGCAACCCTAAGACCTCATGACCGAGCTTTGGATATTATTCGCCGTCATGAATCAGATGGCTTAATTCTGGCAAATTTTATTGAAACCAAACTGCTCGAGAAGATTGCCCACTTAAACCTGCCGATGGTCTTGGTAGACCATTCGGTGGCTGGTTTTGCTTCGGTCAATATGGACAACCAAGATGGCGCAAAACAAGCGGTTCGGCACTTACTCGAGCAGGGACGCAAGCGGATTGCTTTTTTAGATGGTCCACCGCATCATTCAATTGTTCAGCGTGCCAGAGGTTTTCGCCAAGCCTTGTTTGAGGCGCAAGTCCCCGCCGACCCAGACCTCGAGGCGCGGTGTGACTATTTGTCTGAGCCTTATGGAGTTCGGATTGCAATGAAGCAGTTACTAAGCCTGAATCAGCCTGTAGACGCGGTTTTTTGTTGGAATGACCTTTGTGCCTTGGATGTTTTACGCTACTGCCAAGAAATCGGTGTGCGTGTCCCTGAAGACTTGGCAATCGTTGGCTTTGATGATATTGACCTCGCCCAACACTCGAGTCCTGCCTTATCCACGATTCATGTGGATAAAGAAGCCTTGGGGCGTAAAGCTGTAGAGATGCTACTCGAGAAAGACGAAAGTCAGGTGGTTAATCCAGTGCGTTTGGTGGTGCGAGAAAGCAGTCAGACCCTAAAAAATGAATTATAAAAGTCGCTTTAGAATGTTTATTAAAATCGAATTTTCGTTAAAACACTGTTTTGTACAGTGTTTTTTTAAATTTTATAAACCCTCTTGACATCACTCGAAGTCTGCGCTACTATCTGTTTACCGATTTTAGTAAACAAAGAAATAAACGGTGTAGAGAAATCAAGCATCTCGAGCAACGAGTCTTGCTTTCTTGAAAAACGAGGAGCGTATATGAACAAGAAGCTGTTGACGGCATTCGGTTTAGGTGCATTGGCGCTCGGAGCAATGTTTGCTTCGGCACAAGGCGGTCGTACCAAAGTCACTTGGTTCGTGGGTGTGGGAACGGGTGGACAACCCGACCAAATCGAAGCCGAGAAAGCGGCTGTAGCACGCTACAATAAGGGTCAAGATAAAATCGAATTGATTCTCGAGATTGTCGAATACAACTCGGCTCGAGATAATCTTTCGGCTCGAATTGCAGCTGGTAATGCACCAGACATCGTAGGTCCTGTCGGGACACAAGGCGCAAACTGGTTCAAAGGTCAATTTATTGACATGGATCCTTTGATTGCTAAGTTCAAACCAGACCTTAAAGGTATTGATGAAGGTCTCTTAAAGTTCTACAAGGAATCACAAGGCGGAGAAGGTCTGCCTTACGCTGTTTACCCGAGCTTCTTCTTCTATAACAAAGCACTGTTCAAGGAATCCAAGTTGCCAGACTTGCCAAGCAAAGTTGGCGAGAAATACCGTGGTCGGACTTGGGATTGGAACGAAGTTCGTCGCTTGGGTATGGAACTGACCTTTGATAACAAAGGCAATAATGCCGCTTCTGCGAATTTTGACTCCAAGAACATCGAAACATATGGTTTTATCAATCAATGGAACTTGGGAATTACCTCGATGGGTACGGCATTTAAGCCAGCTAATGTTTTTCAAAATGGCAAAGCCGTAATAGACCCAGAATGGGTTAATGCGATTCGTTACTACCATAATGGCATCTGGAAAGATAAATTTATGCCAAGCCAAGCCGCTATGGACACCGATTTACTTGGACGTGGCAATGCCTTTAACTCTGGAAATGTGGCAATGGCATGGACACACTTGTGGTACACCTGCTGCTTAGACCCTGCTGGAACTGGCAAAGTCAAGGATTGGGGCGTGGCTGTGATGCCAAGCTACAAAGGCAAAACCATTGCTAAACTGCACGCCGATACCTTCCGCATTATGAAAGGCAGCAAAGTCAAAGAAGAAGCCTTCCAAGCGATGTGGTGGATTATGAACCAAAAAGACCTCTTGGTTACATACGGTGCTTTCCCAGCCGACGAAGACCTGCAAGACGATTACATTGCTGCCGTAAACAAAAAATATGCACCAGTTAAAATCAATTGGAGTGTTGTCAAAGAAATGCTCAAATACACCGACACCCCAAGCCACGAACAGTACTACCCGAACTTTACCAAAGTGGATGACATCTTCGCAAAACTTGCCACCAAAGTCCTGACCCAACCAACCCTGAACATCAGCCAAGAAGTCAGCAATACCCAAAAAGAAATCCAACGCGCCTTTGACGAAAAGAAATAAGACCTTCTTTGCTCCTCCTCCGTCTCCGCGCCTCAAAGCGCGGAGGTCAGTTCAGAATAGGATATGTATGCTTTTAGACAACAAAAAGAAATTCTTAAGTTTAGAGCGGGTCGAACAGCGTTGGGGTTGGTTTTTTTTAGCACCGTGGCTGCTCGGCTTACTGTTATTTAC
>JANNEE010000777.1:0-2022 GCA_031388325.1 Deinococcales bacterium | reverse complement strand
CACGGACTCATTGGTCTAACCAGAACCCTAGCTGCTGAATGGGGCGGACGTGGTGTGCGGGTCAATGCAGTTTGCCCCGGTTGGGTACTGACCGAAATGGATCATGCCGATACGGGCATTGGCACATACACCCATACCGACATTACCAATCGCATACCAATGGGCAGATATGCCATGCCAGACGACATTGCCAAGGCTGTGGCATTCCTAGCCGACTCGAGCCAGTCTGGGTTTATAAACGGCACAAACTTATCGGTAGATGGGGGCTGGGCAAATGATGGCAGTTGGGAAAATCTGCGGCTTAAAAAACGTTAAACCGCAGGTTGCCAAATCAATCTTGGCTTAAGACTTCGGCTAAGACTTTACTGCGTCCCAAAGGGTAAATATGCGCTCCAGCTACACCAATTTGGCGTAAGCCTAAAACCACTTTTTTTGCCCAAGCAATCCCAGCCGCTCGTCCGCCATGCTCGAGGGCAATTAACAGCGCCTCGGGGATGCTTGCCCATTTGGAAACCCGTTGTGCCATCTCGAGACTCAGCACGGGCAACACACCATACAATACAGGAATACTGGGTTGCACAACCTCTATAAACCGCCTAACGGTTTCCATTTCAAACACAGGTTGGGTCTGGGCAAAATGCGCTCCTGCACCAACTTTTTCAAAGAACCGTTGTTTCTCGAGGGTCAGGTCGGTGGCACTTGGGTTAGCGGCTACGGCAATCGCAAAGTTGCTCGGCTCGAGGTCACGTCCAGCAAAGGATTTCCCTGCGTTTAAGCCGCTCACAATGCGGGTTAAGCCCACTGCGTCCACTTCAAAAACACCATGGGCTTCTGGGTGATCGCCTTTTTCAGGTGGGTCGCCGCGTAAACACAAAATGTTCTGCACCCCAAGGGCTGCCGCCCCCAGCAATTCGGATTGTAAACCCAGTACATTGCGGTCACGACAAGTAAAATGGGCAATCACTTCTAAGCCAAGCTGACTCTGCACCAGATGGGCTGCCACCAAAGGATTCATTCGCAGATTGGCTTGAGGGCTATCAGAAATATTGACCGCGTGTACCAGTTTTTGGGCAGCAGCCGCTTCCTCGAGTAATTTTGTGGCATCTGAACCACGCGGCGGGTCAAGTTCGGCAGTCAAGGTAAAGGTTTGACCGAATTGGTCACGTAATTTCATGCCAACCTCGCGGCACAGGAGTTCATGGTGTACCTCGCGGCACAGGAGTTCATGCTAACCTCGCGGCACGGTCAGTTTGTTCCCACGGCAAGTCTGCTTGTCCAAAATGTCCATAACTCGAGGTTGGTACATAAATCGTCTGCTCGAGACCAAGTTCTTCGATAATCGCTAAGGGGCGCGGGTCAAAGTGTTCTCGAGCTAACCGACTTAAATCTTGGTCGGAAATTTTACCTGTGCCAAAACTCTCGACCCGCAGACTGACCGGATGGGCTTTACCTATCGCATACGCCACTTCGACCATCGCTCGGCTGGCAAGTCCAGATGCCACGATGTTCTTTGCCATATAGCGGGCATAATAAGCGGCGCTTCGGTCTACTTTGGTTGGGTCTTTGCCACTAAACGCCCCGCCACCATGCGGAATTGCCCCGCCATAAGTATCCACAATGATTTTACGACCGGTTAAACCAGTGTCCGCTCCGGGACCACCAAAAATAAACGAGCCAGACGGGTTAATTAAGTAATTGACCTGACTCGAGTCTAGCCAATCTGGAATGACAGGCAGAATTACGTGTTTAATCATATCGGCATGGATTTGTTCTTGACTGATGTCTGGGGCGTGTTGGGTGCTGATGACCGCTGTCTCGAGACCTACCGGTTTTGCCCCGTCATAAATTAACGTCACTTGAGATTTTCCATCGGGACGCAAATAGGCTAAAGCGCCATTTTTACGCACCTCGGCTAGTTTTCTCGAGATTCGGTGTGCTAACCAAATCGGGGTTGGCATCAGTTCTGGTGTTTCATCGGTGGCATTGCCAAACATCAAGCCTTGGTCGCCCGCCCCGCGTTCG
>JANNEE010000688.1:0-1605 GCA_031388325.1 Deinococcales bacterium | reverse complement strand
AAGTTTCAGGTGGCTCGTTCGGGCTTAATCGATGATGCGACTTGGGCGGTGGCGTTGTCTGGCGCGAAAACCCAAGATTTTGGTGGTGTAAACTTGCGGCTCGAGGGGAATTTTGCAATCACGCCCAACGGTACTCGGCTCGAGATTCACCATGAAAACCAGCGCTATGAACTGATGAAGCGCTGTACGGTTGCCATCACCAGCCCCGGCACAAATACACTTGAACTTGGCATAGCGGGTATCCCCAGTGTGGTTTGTATGCCTTTGCAAAAAATGGAACTTGTTCCAATTGAAAATCCTTTGCGTTATCTCGAGCTACTGCCGCTTATTGGTAAGCCGATTAAGCGCGCTTTGGTGATGGCTTTTTTAAGTCGCTTTAAGTTTGTGGCGTTGCCAAATATATTAGCTGATGAACTGATTCAGCCAGAACTCCGAGGTAACATCACGGTGCAGAATGTGGCAGATGCAGTAAATCAGTTACTCTCGAACCCAAGCGAGCGCCAACGCATCAGCACACGGCTCGAGCAGACCATGCCCAAAGCTGGGGCAGCCAGAATTTTAGCCAAGCAAATCTTTGAACGAGTAAAGAAATGAAAACCTCAGTGCTAGGTTTTATCCGTCCCGAATGGCGTTTTTTTGCGATTGGAACAATCGGTTCGGTGCTGCTGGCGCTTGCCACAACATTGCTGCCGCCGTTTGTGGTACGACCACTCTTTGAAACCGTCCTCGGACAGAAACAATTTGAAATTCTACCGCAATTACTGCTTTCCACTGCTCTGATTTTGGGGGTCTCGAGTGCAGCGTTATACTTGCAGGATGCGTATTACGGCATTGGTGCAGCCCAATTTGGAGCGCGAATGCGAGCAGGGGTTTTTAAGGCGCTGATTCGTGCCGAAGTGCGCCTAGGGCTGGGCAGTGCCGAACGCTCGAGCCAAGCAGCTTTGGATGTGCGCGAACTTGAATTGTTTTATGCAGGCGAACTGACCGCCATTATTGGACAAGGCTTGGTGATGATAGCCGTAGCGATTGCGCTACTCATCTCGAGTCCAGTGTTGACGATTGGTTTAATGATTGTGATTGTGCCGTTGGTATTCTTTTCAAATTGGTTGGCTAGGCGGCTCGAGACAGCGCTTTCCGAAGCCCAACGCGAAGCTGCCTTGGCAAGTGGAATGCTCTCCGAAGCCCTGTCTAAACTCGAGGTGGTCAAAGCCTTTCGAGCCGAAAATAAACTCGAGCAGCGTTTTTCTGGGGTCAATACCCGTACTGCCGCCGCCATGAGTCGCCGCTCAAGCCTTGGAGCGCTCAACGCCCCACTTGCCCAACTGACCGCAGGTGCGGGGATTGTGGCGCTGTTGGCATTGGGCGTACTCGAGGTGCAAGCAGGGCGAATGAGCCTAGGAGCGCTGACCAGCTATTTAACCCAACTCGGGCTTGGGCTTGCGCCAATCCAAATTTTTGCCAGAAGTTTCTCGAAACTCTCCGCTATTCTGGCCCCATCTAGGAATTTACAATTTGTTTTAAGTACTCCGATTGATCCAGAGACTGGCAACATCGTGATTTTACCCACTGGTGATATTTTTTTAACTTCCCTCTGTGCTGGTTACG
>JANNEE010000685.1:0-1648 GCA_031388325.1 Deinococcales bacterium | reverse complement strand
CGGCGCAAAAGCAGTTGCGCCAAATTTCTCCTCGGCGTTCAGTAAACCCATCACCAATGCCGACAAAGAAATACCCATTAAAAAAGGCATACACAACCGCGCCAAGTAGACGGTTAAATCCTTATCTAGTTGGTTATTTTGCGCTCCAGAAAAAATACTCGAGACTTGCAGTAAATCCACAATTTGCGGTGCAAAAATAATTCCCAAGCCAACAATTAGGGCATTGACCCCCAGTAAAACCCCCAATAAACTCGAGGCAAAGGCTTTACGCTCCGACGGCAAAAGCCGCTTATAGACTGGGATGATGCTGTTAGACAACGCGCCTTCGGCAAGCAGTTCTCTGAACAAATTAGGGATTGTACTGGCAACGTTATAGGCATCTAGCAGTTTGGCATCAAAATTACTATTGAGTAATGCCTGACGTAACAAACCCAACACCCGACTCGAGAGTGTACCGCTCATTACGGTCAAAATATTGCGGCTCGAGCTTTTGCGAACTGGGGCGATTTCAGTATCCACTGAACGCTAGGTTATCACGCAGCATGAATCAAATATGATTTAAGAAGCTAAAACTTTTTCGTAATAGTCAATTTTGTATTCAACGTGTTCAAGATTATGTGTTAAAGCTGCTAGATTTGCCAGAACCTCGAGCCGATGGATTTTAAGAATCTCAATCCGCTCTGGGATATTGCTCGAGTCTTGCTGCACCAGCGTTGCAAAGCGGCGCATGGTGCGAATCGGCATCCCAGTTTGGCGTAAACACGTCAGAATACCAATCCATTCAAGGTCAGAACTCGAGTACCGCCGATGTCCATTTGAACTGCGCCCAACCTGCAAAAGCCCTTCGCGTTCATAGTAATGCAGGGTATGAATACTGATTCCAGCTTGTTTGGCAGCGTCACTAATGGCAAAGGTCATGGGCTTAGTTTAAGTCCTCGAGTGCGCTTTAGGTCTAGGGGCTTGACCTTGTGTACGCTTAGGGTTTTAGACTGCTTTTGTGAAAAAAAATCTTGGACGGAGCAATATCGGAGTTAGTGCAATTGGTATGGGTTGCTGGGCAATCGGTGGAGAATGGAAATTTGATACCAACCAAGCAGGTTGGGGGTCTGTGGACGACCTCGAGTCTATCAAAGCCATTGAAGCGGCGGTTGACCTTGGCATCACTTTTTTTGATACCGCCGCAAATTACGGCGCTGGACACAGCGAAGTGATACTTGGTAAAGCCCTTGGCGCAAACCGCGCTAAAGTGGTTATTGCCACAAAATTTGGTTACGGCATTAACGAAGCCCAAAAAGTTGTGCGTGGGGTGCATTGCAGCCCCACTGAAATACGAGCCTCGTGTATGGATAGTCTCAGGCGTTTACAAACCGATTACATAGACCTTTTTCAGTTGCACGTTGGTGACTACCCAATTTTACAAGCTGGTGAGGTACGCGACACCCTTGAGCAATTGGTCTCTGAAGGACTTATTCGCACATATGGTTGGAGTACCGACGACCCAACTCGAGCCAAGGAGTTTGCAGATGGTGCAAATTGTGTGGCGATTCAGCATCAACAAAATATCTTTGAGGATAACTACCCAATGCTAACTTTTCTCGAGCAGCAAGGTTTATCCAGCATTAACCGAGGTCCGCTTGGGATGGGAATT
>JANNEE010000671.1:0-2491 GCA_031388325.1 Deinococcales bacterium | reverse complement strand
ACCCGCACCTTAACCCGAGAAACCACCAAAGCTGCCACGCCTAAATTGTGGAAAGTGATGTTACTGAACGATGATTACACCCCAATGGATTTTGTCGTGGATGTCCTGACCAGAGTTT
Source organism: Deinococcales bacterium (assembly GCA_031388325.1). Classification (GTDB taxonomy): domain Bacteria; phylum Deinococcota; class Deinococci; order Deinococcales; family JAAFIG01; genus JAAFIG01. The sequence goes on along the minus strand of JANNEE010000671.1, from coordinate 2,373 downwards.
TTCGCAAGTCCGAAGACGAAGCGATCCAAATTATGCTACAAGTTCATCATGCTGGGGCTGGTTTAGCGGGTGTCTATGCCTTTGAAATTGCCGAAACCAAAATCATGCAAACCGAGGACTTAGCGCGTTCCGAAGGTCATCCCCTACAATGTACCCTCGAGCCAGAGTAAACCCTCTAACCTCATCTAAAAAAATGTAGACTGAGGCTTGTGAAGCATTTTATTTTTGCGCCAGAAGTCGCGGCTGCCTTGGCGCAGCGTTTGCCTGTGGTGGCACTTGAAAGTACAGTCATAACCCATGGTCTGCCTTTTCCCAATAATCTCGAGACCGCTAAAGATTTAGAAAGCAAGGTGCGCCTTTCAGGTGCGATTCCAGCCACGATTGCAGTGCTGGATGGGAAAATTCATGTCGGTTGCACTGATGCCCAGTTACTACGCCTTGCCCAAGAACCAATGGAAAAAGTGTCTTTGTGGAATTTACCTGCAATTATGGCAAAAGGCACAAGTGCGGGGACAACGGTTGCGACCACGGCACATTTGGCACATTTGGCGGGGATTGAAGTCTTTGCTACTGGTGGGATTGGTGGGGTGCATTTTGATGCTTTTGATGAAAGTGCCGATTTGCCCGCGCTTGCAAGGATTCCAATTGTGGTGGTTTGTGCTGGGGCAAAAAGTATTTTGAATCTTCATGCGACCATCGAACGACTCGAGACGCTGGGTGTTCCCGTCATCGGTTATGGCACGGATTCTCTACCCGCTTTCCATACACCAAGCAGTCCGTACAGTGTGGCGGCACGTTTGGACACCCCCCAAGAAATCGCCAAAGCCCATATTGCAGCCCGTGACCTCGAGATGCGCCAAGCCATTTTGGTGGCTAATCCAATAGACCAAGGCATCGAGTTTAGTAAAGTTCAGGCGTGGGTCGAAGCTGCCAATCATGAGGCGCGTAAACAGATGGTTAGTGGGAAACGACTGACACCGTTTTTACTTTCGGAGTTAGCGCGGTTGTCCTCTGGCGAAACAGTGCAAGTCAACGGTAGACTACTGGGCAATAACGCTAGGCTCGCGGGAGAGATTGCCGTGGCGTTAGGTGCTGTCCGACTCGAGGCGATATGAAAGAAGATAATTTAGTTGGTCGTTTGAACATCACCCGCGATAACCTCGCACCCCTACTAAAAGAGGCTCGAGAAGCCAAAGGAATGACTTTAGAAGAAATTGCCGAGCGCCTTAAAGTGCGCCCAAGTTTACTCGAGCAAATCGAAGCTGGACGTTATGAATCCCTGCCAGAGATGATTTACACCCGCTCATACATTCAAAAGTTTGCCCAGATTGTCGGGCTTGCCCCAGAACCTTTTGTGACGGCGTATGAACGAATTGCCGCCAACGCCAGTTCGCCAACGTTAGCGCGAAGTGCGGTGCGTACCGTCATCGAATCTGCGCCTGTTATTCGTCAAGAAGACATTCCACGAACCAATTATGTGCCTTGGATTCTTGGCTTTTTGGGTTTAATTATCATTGGTCTGTTGGCTTTTTTCTTAGCCCAAGGGCGAATCCTGCCGCGCAGTAACACAACCACTAGACCAAACACAGTTGCCATCACCATCCCAGACCCGAGTCCAACCCAATCTGAGATGGTGCGTTTAAGTGTTTTGAGTGTTCCAAGTGGCGCAACCGTGCAAATAGATAAGTATAACATTGGCACAACCCCACTCAAAGATGCGGTGGTCTCGAGCCGCCCAAACCGTGAGTTGCGAGTGATAAAGGCTGGCTATAAGCCGTATGTCAGCACCAAAGACTTGTTAGCCGACAGTAATTTAAGTGTGACCTTAGAACGCCTTGTCTCGAGTACACCAATTGCAACCAGTGGCAAGGTGCAATTGGTGTACCGTGGCAGTTCTTGGACTCGGGTACGCGATGCAAGTGGCAAAATAATTTATGAAGGGCAACCCAAACCGGGCGATAGGCTCGAGTTTACGCCGCCCATCGAGGTGCGCCTTGGGCAACCCAGTGTCGTCAGTGCCGTGGTTGGTGGTGTAACCCGTGAACGTTTAGGCGGTAGCAGCCCAATTACGGTTAAGTTGCCTTAGGGCGTTTTTGTTCTAAAATTGGTTTTGTTTTACGGTAAGCTGGTAGCCATCGGGCTAGTGGCTCTTTTTATTGAGGTTTTTATGAACGTATCCGTTGCAAAAAAAGTTGGTTTTGTCAGTCTTGGTTGCCCCAAAGCCTTAGTTGATTCAGAACGAATCCTGACCCAAATTCGGGCAGAGGGTTACGAAGTATCCGCCAGTTATGAAGATGCCGATGTGGTGGTGGTCAATACTTGCGGTTTTATCACCCCAGCCATTGAAGAAAGTCTTAGTGCGATTGGTGAAGC
>JANNEE010000665.1:0-6194 GCA_031388325.1 Deinococcales bacterium | reverse complement strand
ATCTGAACGAGCGCGTTGTTCACGAATTTTGCCTGAAATTCCCAAAATATGTTGGACATGATGCCCGACTTCGTGTGCCAGCACATAGGCTTGGGCAAAATCAGAGTTACTTGTGGCGCGTAATTCTTGGAAAAAACCCATGTCAATATAAATGGTTTGGTCTAAGGAACAGTAAAACGGTCCCATCGCGGCTTCGGCAGCCCCGCATCCACTTTGGTCTGAGCCAGAAAAAAGCACCAGTTTGGCAGGTTGGTAGGTCTCCCCTGCCTGCTTAAAAATTGCGCCCCAGACATCCTCGGTTTTGCCTAGGATACTTTCGGCAAATTGGCGGTCACGGTCATTTAAGTTAGCACTGCCGGTACTCGAGACTCGAGGGCTAGTCCCACCAAGGAGTCCCAGCACTTGGGCTGGATTGACCCCAAAGACCAGACTGGCAATCACGGCAATAATGATTCCGCCAATGCCAAGTCCGCCAGCCCGTGCTGCTCCGCCGCCACGTCGGTCTTCGACATTGCTGCTTTTACGGAAATTTTTCCAATTCATGGGCGGATTGTAGCTTAAAAACAGCTTAAAGGCAATTTTGCTTTTTGTTGTTTTAAGGTAGTATTGGGTATGATTCGTAAAATTTTGGTGACAGGTGCTTCACGCGGTCTTGGTCGTTCGATTGCCTTAGAACTCGGTAAACAAGGTCACAGCATCGCAGTGCATTATGGACGTTCACACACCGAAGCCAAATTGGTCGCCGAAGAAATTCGTGCCTCTGGTGGTCAAGCCGTGCTGGTTCAAGGTGATTTATCCAGTCTCGAGGGGGCAAAAGCTGTAGCGGCGGCTGCCATAGAAGCCCTCGGTGGTTTAGAAGTGCTGGTCAATAACGCTGGAATCACCAAAGATGGCTTGTTGATGCGAATGAAAGATGAGGACTGGGATGCAGTCATAGACACCAACCTTTCTGCCCCGTTTGCTTTAATTCGTAGCTGTATTCGTGGGATGCTGCAAGCTAAATGGGGGCGGATTGTCAATGTCTCGAGCGTTGTTGGCTTGATGGGCAACCCCGGGCAAGCCAATTATATTGCGGCTAAGGCTGGTTTAATTGGGCTAACCAAAGCGGTTGCTAAAGAATATGGTTCTAAAGGAATTACCTGTAACGCGGTTGCTCCGGGCTTTATTGAATCGGACATGACCGAAAAATTGCCCGAAGCCCTAAAAACCAAGTACCTCGAAGGGATTCCAGCCGCCCGTTTTGGCAAGCCAGAAGATGTGGCAGCCGTGATTGCCTTTTTGGTTTCGGACGGTGCAGCCTATGTCAACGGGCAAACAATAGCGGTAGATGGTGGCTTATATGCCCATTAGACATGGTTTTTAAGGTTGAATCGCAGCAAAGTATTGTTTGACAGTCCCCTCGAGTACCACAATCACAAAACCTCTGCCACGCAAAACCAATTTTCGTTCAGGGAGGTCTTGGTGTGGCTCGAGATGCGCGGTAAACACCTGTTGTCCGCCAACCCCGTGCATAAAGGCAAGAGCGGCTTTGATGTTGGGGAGGATAAGTTGGTTTGATCTACTTGGGCTGTCGGGGTGTGGCTGCAACTGCTCGAGTAAACGCATTTCTTCGAGTAAATTGGTCATTTGGATTTTGTCACTGATTCGTTCAGCGATTTGCAAAAGCAGCGAGGCATCTGATTCACTAAAAGCAGCCAGTTGCCTTGACTCGAGGTTAATCACCCCCAGCACTTGATTTTGATGGGTTATCGGAACGGATAATTCGCTTTTGATTTCGCCAGACAAATGCACAAAGTCTGGGTCGGTACTGGCATCATCTATGCGGTAGATACGGTTGCCTTTGACAGTTCTCACCATCACGCCGTTGCCTGTCATGGCATGTTTAGCCATCATTTTTTCGTAACCCACCGCATATTGCAAAACCAAATAATCTTGCTCGAGTAAGTAAATACTAACCAGTGGAATGCCTAGGTTTTGACTGATGCTTTCAACAATATTTTTTATCAGGTCTTGGGTGTTTGTGGCTTTGGCGGCATCGTTACGAATTGTATCTATTAACTCGAGACGTTTGGCTTGATTGGTACTTAACTGACTGAGTTCTCGAACATTTTCTTGCTGCAAGATTTCGGCACTTAAATCACGCAGAATTACAATTGAACCTATAAATTGATCATTTTCCATTCGCGGGTAGCCGTAGGCTTGAACAATGATGATTTCGCCGTTTTCTCGCTGGATTGGCAAGCGAAATGAGCGCTTTTGACCATTTTTAATCTTGCTACTTTCTTGACGCAGCAAATCTTGATTTTCAGCGAAAACCCATGTTTTTGAAGATTGCCCAACTACTTTTTTAAGCGATGAACTACCAAGAATCTGCAAAGCGGCTGGATTGGCATATTCGATGATGTTTTGAGCGCTGATAAATAGTAAACCGTCAGGGATGGCTTCTGCCACCAACACGGCATTGCGGCTTTCACGTTCAAGCGCACGACGAACCTGATGTGAGGCTTTCTCGAGCGCAAGTTGCTCGGTGATGTCTTCAATAACCGCGATTGTGCCAATCATTTCGCCGTTTGCATTGAGCCTGATGGTGCTGTGACCTTCAATCTGTAACAGATGTCCTTCTTTATGAATCATCCGAAAACGGTAATGGATGTTTAGTCCTTGGCGCTCACGAATAGACTCCTCGAACAGCAAATGGTCGTCTGGATGAATCAAATCTTGGGCAGTTTTATCTTGTAAATCCTCTAAGGTATACCCAAATATTTCGGTCACGGCAGGGTTGATGTATATAAATTTCATTTGGTTATTGGTAAAAACCAGAGCCGATTTAATACTTTTTGCAATTGCCAAGGCATGGTCTCGTTCTTGTTCAAGTTGTATTTTTACAGCCTCTAGTTCTTTGTTTTGTTCAATCCGTTCGGTTATATCATGGACATACAAAACCGAACCAGAAAAGCGTTTTTGCTGGTTGAGTATCGGATGAACTGTGACTTCAACTTGTCGTACCGTAGCCTGATGCGTAATCATGCTGTGTTGATAAGTACGGGTTTCACCTTTGATAATTTTTTTCCAGTGTTGCTTGAGGATAACCGCTCGTTCAGCTTCTGGAGCAAGCAACATCGCTTGTGTTCCAATCAGGTCGTCAAGCTGACACTCGACCAAATCAGCAATCACTTGATTGGCATAAATTACATCTCCGTTGGCATCTACGGTAACGATACCTTGCGAAATTGTGGATGTCACCTTTAAGGCAAATTCGCGTTCGCGTTCCAAACGCTTTTCGATCATCGTAATTTCTTCGGCATGTTCAACCTGCAAACTAATATCACGAATAAAACCAATTCCACCACCTCGAAGCTGTCCATGTTGATCAAGTCGTGGATAACTGGTGACTTCAATTGCCACCAAACTGCCATCTTTGCGAATCGCATCATAACGATTCACCCCAGTCCAACCTTGGTTGCGTTCAGATAACGAGGTTTTGACCCGTTCAGGATTGGTCACTAATTCAGTTGGGCTAAGTCCAATCAATTCTTCAGGTTCGTAACCCAGCATCTTGGCATAGACTGGACTAACATATTCAAAGACCCCTTGCTCGTTATTGACGGTTACACCCTGTTCGATGGTCTCGAGAACCATTTGGGCAAAGGCTTGTTGTTGGGCAAGGGCAGTTTGGGCTTGGAGTAATTTTTCTATAACTTGGCGTTTCTCGAGCATGACTTTGCTCGATTCGCTCAAATCAAGTACAATCGCATTCGATCCAACAAAAACACCATTCTTAATAATTGGATGGACAAACACTTCGACCGTCATGCCCCTAAACTCAAAGGAAACATTAAATTCATCACCTGCCAAAGCACTTTCGACCAGATTTTCAATGATTGGCTCGTTGGCTAAAACTTGACTGAGCGGCAAACCAAGAATCTGTCGAGCATTTTCTTCTCCCCCAAAATGCTTAATCCCTTTGCCCTCGAGTAAAGTAAGACATCCATTGGCATCTATGGCTATGGCTAAAATAGGTAAGGAATCAAGCAGTTGCTCAATCCGCTTAGAAGCCTCGAGCAAAGAGGCTTCTGATTTATTGCGCTCGAATTCAACTTGATCAAGTTGTTGTTGGGTCTGAACTTGCTGGCTAATGTCCACCGCCAGAATTTGACAACTGATGATTCTGTCTTGATTAAAAACCGGCACAATCCATAGTTCATATTGTTTACTGCGCCAAGTCAGCACCCGATGCCCAGACTCACCTTGCAGTGCCAAGCGCATAATTTGCTGAATCTCGCTTTGGTCAGCAAAAACCTGAAAGACCGATAAACCAAGTAAATCTTCTGAACCACGCGAAAAATTGTTAAGTAGCCTGCCTTCAACAAAAGTCAGTATTCCGCTTGCATTGGTCTGCATAAAAAGCATCGGCAAATTCTGCACCAAACTCTGAAACCGTTCGATGGTCGTGGCTCGAGCAGGTTCTGCCGATAAACCACTAAACTCGATTATGGCTGTCACTTCACCCGCTAAATTGCGAATAGCTTGTAAACTCGACCGCACTTGAACCCGAAAGCCACTTTGATGAAGCCGTGTCACTAACCTTGGCGCTAGATTTTTTTGAGTCAACTCAACCATAAGCTGCATAAACGAGGCTTGATCACTGGCTGGGATAATCGCTGTAATCTTGTGACCAAGCATGTTTTCAGCCTTAAAACCGTAGGTGTCACAAGCCCCAGTGTTCCATCTTAAAATTGTGCCTTGCAAGTCAAACACCACCACACTTTCTTTGGCTTGCATGATTGCTTGATCGAGCGATAAACCATCTACAAAGACCGTGGGGGAAGGTTGAATACTAGACCTTTGTAGCTTCAAAGCGGCATTGATCCCATCCATGGTTAAATTGGCAATTCCACCAAGGATTTCAAGTTGTGATGATTCGAGATGATGTTCAACCCGATCTAAAATCATTAGCGAACCCATCACATGTCCACTCTGTGACCATAGTGGCAAACTGACCACAAAACAACAATTATCTATTCCCAAAAAAGCCTGAATCGGTGTTAGCACCTCAATTTGGCTCGAGAACATCGCTTCGGCTGGGGCAAACCACGTAAAATCCTTGGGAAGGCTGCGAGCAAGTTGATCTGCTCCCAAGCCATGAGTGGCAATCAATCGGACACTATTGCTCGAGACCCAACAAACCGCTGCTATTGGCGCAGCCATGGTTTTAGCGGACAATTGGCACAACTGGCTTAAAGTTTCATTTGCCAATTGTCGAACTGGACTGTATTCACCCAAAATATCGGCATTAAATGAAGGTTGCAGCGCCCTATTGGGCTTACCTATGTTCAGTCGAATTCGTTCATTCATGATTTCCTATTGGTCTATGCTTCATATTAATTCAAATCAATGCCTACAAAAAACTGACAAGGCTTACAAACTTCTTTCTCTTAACTTGTGAAAGTATAGTCCTGTGAGTCTTAAAAAGAACCATCCCACAGTATGGGAAGAATTTCTAATTTTTAGAAACGCAGTTCTGATAGGCTAGAGCCTATGAATGAAACCTCAACCCCCACCAAAACCCGTAACCCTTGGGGCATTGCCATTGTGATGCTGCTAGTTGGGTTTCTAGCGGGCTTATTGGCAGCCCCACGCTCCGTAACCCCAGTCATCGCCAATATCCCCGCCTCGAGTACCCTAGCCAGTAAAGCCCCAATCGTTCTGACTTTAGAGCAGAATGGACAAAAAAGCCAAATTGTTGGCAATCCGCTGCTTGCCGATGCCAGCAGTGGCGCAAGCTATATTCTAGGTCAAGCCAATGCCAAAATCACAATGATCGAATTTGGTGATTATCGTTGTGGCTATTGTCGGCTATTTAGCACCCAGACTTTTCCAAAAATCCTAGAAAAATACATTAAAACTGGTAAAATTCGTTATATTTACCGTGATACGGTCAGTGTTGGTGGCGACCAAACCGTGACTGTCTCGAGTGTTTCAGCTTGTGCCAACGAACAAGGTAAATTCTGGGATTTTCACCAAATGGCACATGCCAATGTCGAAACTTGGGGCAATTTCAACGGCGCAGAGTTAATCAGCACCTTAACGCAAATGAGCAGCACTCAACTTGGCATCAAAGCCAATGAACTAAATAGCTGTGTCTCGAGCAACCGTTATGCCACACGCCTCACCACCGACATTGAACTCTCGAG
>JANNEE010000624.1:0-3706 GCA_031388325.1 Deinococcales bacterium | reverse complement strand
GCCCGGGTTTAGCGGATACCCCAGATTTAATCAGGTCGGTGTAGAACTTAAAGGCACGCTTGAAGTTACCATCCAAAATGGTGCGACCAGAAATAATTGGTTTCCAACCGGTGCTGGCAGCAAATGCTCCAAAACGGCTGTATTCAGATGGGAAGCAAGTGCCGTAATACCCTTTACCCAAGGCTTTTTGTACGGCGGTGACTTTGGTGCTAAAGTCGTTCCAATTATCGTTATCGTCTGGGTAAGCAACTTTGGCTTGGTCAAACAAATCTTTGTTGTAGTACGTGACCAACGTGTTGAAATCCTTGGCAATACCATACTGCTTGCCACCACTCGAGAAGACGCTGTTCAGGCTTGGGATAAAGTCCTTGAGGTTGACTAAGCCGTTCAGGGGCATAATTTTACCGCTCGAGATTAAACCTTTAGCTGCAAAATCTTCTAAGTAAAACAAATCTGGGGCAGTTCCAGCCGAGAGTTGATTGACAATCGTTTTACCAAATTCGGCAGTTGGCACGTACTTGACAGTCACGCCATCGGCTGCCACTTTAGGGGCAACAAACTTGGTGATTAAATCAGCAACAATGGCGGTATCGGTTGCACCATCGTACCCACCAATCGTAATCACATTGGCTTGCCCTGAGACCATGCTCCCAGCCAACACTGCGGCTGTGCCGAGTGCTAACCCTGTTACCATTACACGTTTCTTCATAACTCCTCCATTCCTAAACAAGAAAGACGAAAACCGAAAATCACCGATTGAGAAGAGATCAAACTAATTTTTGACCTTAGAATTGAGTTCATTTCAAGACACTAGAATTGAGTTCATCTAAAAAAGCTGCTGTAGACTGACGCACCATTAAATTTGTTGCCACCAAGGCACTCGAGGAGGGTTTACCACTCATCCGCTCGAGCAGAAGCTCGGCAGCCCTTATACCAACTTCAAAAATAGGTTGACGCACGGTGGTTAAGCCAGCTTTGGCTGCCACGGGTAAATCATCAAAACCGGTTACAGAAACATCCCACGGAACACGCCGCCCAGAATCTTGCAGCGCCGCCACAGCGCCCATTGCCATTTCATCCGAAGCTGCGGCAATGGCACTAAATTCTAAACCAGCTTTGATCGCCCGCCTGACTGCTCGGTAGCCACCAAGTTCGGTAAAGTCACCATCCCAAATTAGGTTTTTGATAATCTCGAGTTGGGCGCTCTGCATTCCCGCTCTAAAACCCTCGAGCCGTTGGACACTGGCTTGACCGGTGTGTGCGCCACTTAAATGGGCGATTTTTGAATGCCCAAGGTTAATTAAATGCCTAACCGCCGCCAGTAAACCACCATGATTGTCCACATCCACCCAAGATTGACGTTCTAAACTGCGTCCAACCATTGCAAAGGGCGTTTTAGCACGCTCGAGTTGCATCGGGCGTGGGTCGTCCAAATGCACCCCAAGCAGGATAACCCCGTCTAAGTCTGTCGCCAGTTGGTTCTCGCGCTGGATTTGGGTGCTGTAGCCTTCGCTCGACAAGCGTTCCTCGAGGGCATCGCGCAGGATTCCGTAGTAGGTGCTGCCACGGCGTTCGTCTTCGTCCAGTGCTAAACCGATTACATGGCGACCACGCCGAGCCAACTGACGCGCTCCGGGGTCTGGAACATAGCCAAGGCGTTCGACCACCCCAAGCACCAAAGTTCTGGTCTCAGGATTAACCCCGTCTCTTCCGTTCAGAACACGAGAAATTGTTCCTTTGGAGACACCTGCGTTGCGGGCAACTTCTTGGATTGTCACTTTAGACATCATTGAAATCCTTTATATTTTGGCTCTTGTAACCGGTTTTATAACAATAGTCTCAAAAGGCTACCAATGTCAAGTGGTGAGCAGAAATACTGACGGATTTTTAATCTGTCAGTATTTTCAAACCGTATCTTAATTCTCCAGTGCGTGTTCTATCGCATTCTCTAGTAATTGCAGCACATGATGATCGCTTAAACTGTAATAAACCATACGTCCGCGTTTTTGGCTGCTGACCAAGTTGGCATTTTTAAGATCGCGTAACTGATGACTGACCGCACTTTCGCTCACACCTGTCAATGCGGCAAGGTCGCAGACACAAAGCTCACCTGTACTTAATCCGACTAAAATCCGCAATCGAGTTAAGTCCGCTCCAGCATTAAGAATTTCCACGGCTTTTTGCAGCACTTTTAAACTCGGCATGGCGGTAGCGGCTCGAGTCACAGCTTCAGGGTTGATTTGACGAATTTCGCAATCCTCGAGAACAGCCGACATGGGTTTAGTTTACATCGGCTGATTGTTACCCGAAACACCTTCTCGAGACTCATCTCCGATTTTATAGCTGGCGCTCGAGAGGTAAAGTTAAGGCGCTCTACAATCCCGTTATTTCGCTCTTTACATATTCCCCCAAAAAGCGGTATGCTTGCGCGTTCAAACTCGAGCGCCATAAAACCAGTTTTTTTGCCAATTTTCTATTCACGTTAATCCCTTTTTTTCTCGAGTGACCTTCTTTTTTGTTTAACTCTCGAGGAAATCTATGAATGATAAAATTGTTGTCAGGGGCGCACGTGAGCATAATCTTAAGAATGTCACGGCGGTGATTCCTCGAGACCAATTTGTGGTGATTACAGGCGTTTCGGGTTCTGGTAAGTCAACTTTAGCGTTTGATACGATTTATGCCGAAGGGCAGCGCCGTTATGTCGAAAGCCTAAGTGCCTATGCGCGGCAGTTCTTGGGACTGATGGAAAAACCCGATGTGGATAGCATTGAAGGACTTAGCCCCGCAATTAGCATTGACCAAAAAACCACCAGCCATAATCCACGCAGCACCGTCGGGACAGTCACCGAGATTCATGATTATTTAAGGCTTTTGTACGCTAGGGCTGGCACACCGTACAGCACACTAACTGGCAAAGTCGTTTCTAAACAGAGTCCGTCTGAAATCACCGAGCGGGTTTTATCCATGCCAGACGGTACAAAAGCCATGATTCTCGCGCCGCTGATTCGTGGGCGTAAAGGTGAGTACCGTAAAATTTTTACTGACTTAAAACGCGAAGGCTTTGCTCGAGTGAGAGTAGACGGGATTATCTATGAACTCGACGAAGCCGAAAAGCTAAAACTCGAGAAGTTTGAGAGACACGATATTGACTTGGTGGTGGATCGCTTGGTACTGCGCGAATCTGACCGTGCCAGAATTGCCGAAAGCATCGAACTGGCATTGCGTAAAGGCGAAGGGCTGGTGCGGATTTTCTTGCCCGACCTAGGGCGTGATGATTTATTCTCCGAGAAATTTGCTTGTCCAGAAGGTGGCAGCGTTCTCGAGGACATGGAACCACGCTACTTTAGTTTTAACAACCCATATGGCGCGTGTCCGACTTGTACGGGTTTGGGAATTAAGCACGAATTTGATGCTGACCGCATTATTGGCGATGACCGCCTGAGCATTGCCGAAGGCTGTATTACCCCGTGGAAAGGGCGCGAAGGCGACACAATTTATTATTGGGAGCGCCTAAAAGCCTTATCTGAACATTTGGCTTTTGACCTAAAAACCCCATGGAAAGACTTGCCGCTCGAGATTCAAAAAGCGGTTCTATACGGCGTAAAAGGTTCATTTGAAGTGGTTTATAAACGTGCCAATAAAGAAAATTTTAAGTTCAAAGCCGAGTACGAAGGCGTGATTCCCAATCTCGAGCGCCGTTTCAAAG
>JANNEE010000623.1:0-2891 GCA_031388325.1 Deinococcales bacterium | reverse complement strand
AACAATAACAGCAGTACAACACAAATTCTCGAGAAGTTCACAGAGGTATTTTAGGCAATCTATCGGGCGGACTGTCCCAAAGGTCTAAAAACTAAAATACGTTTTTTCATGGACAAATCACATCAAATGCCATTTGGTCTTTGAAACGGTAAACATGAAAATCACGAATATCAGTTGTAAAAATGCGCTTGCAATCTAAGCGTTCTGCCAGTGCCACAAGGGTTGCATCAGCAAAATCCATCGGTAAATCAAGGTATTTTTTCATCAGTACAGAAATTCTTTGAAAATCGGCAAGACCAATGTGCTGCACAATAATATCACCACGGTTGACAATTTCTAGTAATTTTTCGGCAGCGTACCAACCGAGTCGTTGTTGCGTCAGGTACATGGCTTCAGTCATGACTGCGACAGTTGTCAAAAAAGGCTGATTATATTGACGCATGGTTTCTACGGCAAAAAGATGGTGTTTGTCTTGCCGATTCAGAGCCGCTAAAATTGGTCCTGTATCAATCAGAATTTCAGTCATGTTTTTGTGCCATCAGTAAGGCAAATTCTTCTTTGACGTGTTCAGATAATTCTGCTGAACCACTAGCTACACCGAACATATCCTCAAATCGGCTTTGTACAACTGCTGTTTGTTCAATATACAATTCAAGCGCTCGGCGTTGTAATTCTGATTGGGTGATATTTTGCAATTGGGCGAGTTTCTGGATTTTGGCTTTGAGTTCAGGCTCGAGGCGTACTGTGTTCATGGGCTAAGTGTACCACAAAAATAATTTTGTACCACATTATCACCACCACTCGAGCAAATCTTCGGGAAAGGCAAGTGGAGCGACCTGCTGCCCATGTTCAAAGACAATTGGTGCGTCATAAGCCCAGCCACTCGAGACCAGACGCGGATTGCGGTAGACCTCTAAAGTATTGTTGTTCAGGTTATGAATCCAAACTTCGGGGATGCTGTGTTGGGCGTACATCGGCAGTTTGTCGGCGCGGTCAGTCTCGAGCGTAGATTTAGAAATTTCAATCACCAATAGTACATCTTCGGGATTGGTTACGCCTCTGGAAGTCATATTGATGAGCATGAAGTCAGGCTCGGGTTCGCCAAAAGCTGCACTGAGACGCACAGGGGTTTGCGAAGTGATTTGGGCTTTGGCGGCATAAGCCAGTACCAACTTGACCAAAAGTGTCTTAATTGAATCCACATGTGCGTTTCCCATAGCTGGCATAACAGTAATTGCTCCTTTAATCAGTTCAACTCGTTCTGGTAGTAATCCTTGTTCAAAAAGTGCTTCGTACTGCACCACACTGATTGGTAAAACTCGAGAATGCCCAAGTTGGGTTTGTGGGTTTGGCTCGAGTTTGACTTTTGGCTCGAGTTGCGTTTGTGGTCGCTCTAATGTTTGTGTCATGCCCAAAGTCTACTTGAGAAGCGTTAAAATAAGATGTTGCTCGAGGCTTCGGGCTAAGGAGAAAATTATGCGTTACGACGTGTTTGTCATAGGAGCAGGACCGGGCGGGTATCACGCGGCAATTCGGGCTGCACAAATGGGCTTAAAAGTAGCCATTGCCGAACGAGAATTTTGGGGTGGGGTTTGCTTGAATGTCGGGTGTATTCCAACCAAAGCCCTGCTGCATGTTGGGCAAGAAGTTTATAACGCGCAGCATGGCAAGGATTTTGGCTTAAATATCTTGGAGATGAACCTCGACCTAAAGGCAGTTAATAAGTACCGAGACGGTATTGTTAAAAAATTAAGTGGTGGCGTGGCTGGGCTGCTTAAGGGTAACGGCGTGACCATGCTCGAGGGAGAAGCCAAACTCAAAAGCCGCAATTTAGCTGTCGTGACTGGTAAAAAAGGCATTGAAGAAATCGAATTTGATAATCTGATTATTGCCACGGGCGGCGCACCAAATCACTTAAAAACCTTTCCAGTGGACGGCATAGATATTACCGACAGCACCAGTGCGCTGATTATCCCAGAAACCATTCCAGCCCGTGTTTTGTGTATCGGTGGCGGTGTGATTGGACTCGAGTTCGCCACGATTTATAACCGCCTCGGCAGCCAAGTGACCGTGGTTGAACCCGTTAAGGTACTGGCTGGCGTAGACGAAGAAATTGCCAAGGAAGCCCAGAAATCCTATAAAAAACAAGGGATCAAAATTTTTGGCAAGACTGGCGTGGTTGGATTTACCAAAAAATCAGATGGTCTGCATGTCGAAATCGAAAATCTCGAGACCAAAGAAAAACGCACCGAAATTTTTGACCGAATTGTCAGTGCAGTTGGTCGTCACCCAGTTGGTAAGGGCATTGGACTCGAGGAACTGGGGGTGCGTTTTCTCGAGAAAGGCGCAATTGACATCAATCCACAAACTTTAGAGACCAACGTACCGGGAATTTACGCGATAGGTGATGTGGTGCAAGGTGTTTGGCTTGCCCATAAAGCCATGAAGGACGGAATTGTTGCCGCCGAGCGTTGCGCCGGTAAAACCAGTCTCAACGATGCCGTGGCTGTGCCAGGTGTGGTCTACACCAGTCCAGAAGTGGCGTGGGTTGGACCGACCGAAGAAGAACTTCGTGCCAAAGGCTATAACCTTAAAATCGGTAAGTTCCCATTGGCGGCTTTGGGCAGGGCATTAACCCTAGGCTCGAGCGAAGGCTTGGTCAAAATGATTGCCGACGAAGAAACCGATGTGGTTTTGGCGGTTCATGCGATTGGGGCAAATGCTTCGGATATTATTGGCGAAGCCTGTCTTGCCCTCGAGATGGGCGCAGTGGTGGATGATATTGCGCTGACGATTCACCCACACCCAACCCTTTCGGAACTGATGCTCGAGGTAGCCGAAGCTACCCATAAACGCAGTATTCACACTTTGAATAAATAAATGAAAACCCC
>JANNEE010000588.1:0-1986 GCA_031388325.1 Deinococcales bacterium | reverse complement strand
TGGTAATCGTGGCAAAGAGCATAATCGCGGTAATAATGGCGAACATAATCGTCGAACCCGTCTGACCTTTTTTACGAGCCGATAAAGTCACAGCAATGGCAGCACTCGAGAATAACGCCAGCACACCCGTCGCATATGCTCCGGCTTGGGCAGTCACATCGGCATTAAAGGCAATCGTCACAATCGCGCTGATGACCGTGAATAAAATAACCAATGGTCGGTTGGCTCGCGCCCAGTCTGGTGCCATACCGTAGCGTGGCAAGTAACGCGGCACAAGGTTTAAGAGGGCTGCCACAGCACTAGCGCCAGCGAACCAAAGAATAAGAATCGTGCTGATGTCGTAGAGTGTGCCAAAGCCGTCGCCTAAAAGTTTATGAGCTAAGTAGGCAAGGGCGCGTCCGTAAGCCTCTCCGCCTTTTTGGAATTCTTCGGCTGGAATAATTAAAGTCGTAATAATACTCGAAGCCATCAGGTAAACACTCATGATGGCTGCCGCAACAGTCAAAAGTTTTTTGGCATTGCGGATTCGCCCAAGTGGTTTTTTGGGGTTATCGTTGGCGTTTCCTTTGACCAATGGAATGACTGCCACACCGGTTTCAAATCCGGATAAACCCAAAGCCAATTGAGGAAAGAGTAAAAACGAAGCCGCAAACAACGCTACAGGGTTATCCACCCGTAAACTGATCAAATTTTGCCAATCTGGAAGGTAATTTGGATGGGTAAAAATTTCATATGCCGAACGAAAAATAACCACGGCGTTTAAGCCTAAAAAGACAATCACCAAGACCACGGCAATGCCAATCGCTTCCGAAAAACCCTTTAAGAAGACTGCGCCGAGCAGAAAAATCAGCACCAAGGTAATAATCACGGCTTTGCCTTCGACATACTGATGGACAAACGGATTCTCGATAATGTGCGCCGCCGCGTCCGAAGCCGATAAAGTAATGGTAATGATAAAACCAGTCATCGCAAAGCCAAGCAGCACCAAAACCGTTAATTTTCCAGCCCACCAAGCCAGCAACGACTCGAGCATAGACAAACTGCCCTGCCCATGCGGACTTTCAGCAGCCACTCGGCGGTACATTGGCAGCGCCCCAAAGAGGGTCACAAGCACCAAAATCAGGGTCGCAAACGGCGACAATGCACCTGCCGCCAACGCCGCCAAAGCCGGTTGATAACCAAGTGACGAGAAGTAATCCACACCTGTTAAGCACATGACTTTCCACCAAGGTTGGGTGTGGTGCTGTGCCGCTACCTCGGACTCGGATTCAAATGCCCCTTCGGGTTCTTTTGCACCCTCGAGCAACCACTCTTTTAAGCCGTGTGGATGTTCGCTGTGTGCCGCCGTAGAATCAATTTTTTGTTCGCTCATTTTACTCCCGTCGCCAAAGGGCAACAGGTTATTGTACGCCATAAAGCCTAGAAAAGTTCCAGATTGTTAGACTAAGCTGTTGTCCCTCATACAGTATCGGGATTGGTACGAACTTCCGTATCGGGATTAAACACCGATTCAGTTAAGCACTCCGCCATAAAAGCCTCGAGCAGAGTCAGCATGACACGGGCAGGTTGTTCACCGCCCAATTTTTCTAAAACTCGAGCCAAGGCAAGTCGGCGGTTCAAAACCAGGCGCTCGACCAGTTCTCTGCCTTTGTTGGTTAATCGCACCCGAATGGTACGGGCATCTCCGTTGTCTCGGTGACGTTCTGCCAGTAAACGCTCGGTCAATCTATCCACAGCTTTGGTAGCAGCTGGATAAGAAATATGTAAGCCAGTGGCAATTTGTCCAACTGGAAACCCAGCATCGTCTTTGTTTAATCCCGCCAAAAAACGCAGGGTACGCAATTGGGCGGTGCTGACTTCATCGCTTTCACCTAAAATCTGCTCGAGTAAACGGCGTTCAAAAACCTCTTCGATAATTTCGGGCAATTGGGCTAAAGCGCGTTCAAGTTCGGCAAGGGTGTCAATTTCGGGCATAAGGATTCATAA
>JANNEE010000578.1:0-2218 GCA_031388325.1 Deinococcales bacterium | reverse complement strand
CATCAACTTAGCCCTTAAAAGTAAAGGCGCTGACCTTATTCTGATGCGAACCTCGCGCAGTGTCACCCAAACGGGCATTGAATTACCAGTCACCCTAGAAGTGCGCTCCAACGAAGTTCTGTTTAGCTCTGGTCAGCCGATTCGTTCTCGAGAACTCGGACTTGGCACAATCAGCAACCAGCGTCCCAACTCGAGTTGGCGGGTAGCCATAGAAAATTTATTGCGTGAAACCGAACGTGACTTAATCGAACGTGGCATACCCCGCGAGAACCTTCCGACTGGATTGGTGTCGGTATCAGAAATCAATGCCTTTATTGACCAACTCGAGAATTTGAGTGGCACGGTTTGGATTGCTGTCTCAGCCCGACGAGAAATTACCCCAGCCGGACCTGTACAAACCTATTTAAGTCTAATGCGGTAGGAAAAGAGAAATTTGGGTCAGACGGTCTCTCATAGCTCAAGACTCATCGCCCACTAAAAAACATCTTGTAACCACGTCAGCTTTGGGTTGGCTCGAGCGCCTTCGATTAGCACCGCATCAAAACGACAAGGTAAATCGTCTCGCCCAAGGTAATACAGGGCTGCTCTGCGAATGAGGGCTGCTTTACGGGCATTGATAAATTCTCCAGCCGTGCCATGTGAGTTTGAAGTGCGTTGCTTGACTTCAATAAAAACTGTGGTCTGGCTTAGGTCTATTGCAATTAAGTCTATTTCTCCACCACGAATGCGGTAATTGCGTTCGAGAATTTTTAGCCCAGCCTGCTCGAGGTGTTCGGCTGCCAGACTTTCTGCCCATGAACCAAGCAATTCTTTTATAGGAATTTTAGCTGTCACACGGTCATTATAATCCAAATAAAACACCTCGAGTGAACCCGAGGCGCAACAAGGAGTGAGGTGGTCTATCGTGCATCAAATGGTTTTTGTGGAACAAGGTGCTTGGTAGCAGTGGCAGCCAAGGCAATAACAGCGATATAAACAAATACAGTTAAAATAAGCCCGAACATTAATATCATCTCCTGAATGAAAGGTTTCATTCCCTTTTATACTAGCCGCGAAGATGGGCAAAACCTAAGAAAAAGGCTGTTTGTCAAAGGATTCTGACAATCCATCAAGTAAATCTGATACTCTGATTTGAAGCTGTCGGCAGCACCATTAAATCATAAAATCAAAGGTGAAAATAAGCACAAGACTTAGAAGTTTTCAACCGCTTGTACAGCAAAAAAGCCAAAGTCCCCCATTATTGAGACTAAACTACAGCTATGAAGTTGATTATAGACCCAGCCCTCGAGCCAATCGCCGAAAAAATACAGGCTAGTGAACGCCTCATTTTTGCTGATGGTATGGCACTGTATAACACCCCTGACCTGAACACGCTTTCAAAACTGGCTAATTTAGTACGGGAACGCAAAAACGGCGATAAAACCTATTTTGTCCATTCGATGCGCCTCGAGTTTACCAATATCTGTTATGTTGGCTGTACGTTTTGTGCCTTTGCTGCCCATAAAAACGAGTCTCGAGCTTGGGATTACAGTGTCGAAGATGTGGTTAATCATGTGCGCGAAAAGTACGAACCCGGACTGCAAGAACTGCACATGAGCAGTGGACATCATCCAACCCGCCCGTGGGCGTACTACCCCGAGATGGTGCGTCAACTGAATAAAAGTTTTCCCGGATTACAAGTCAAAGCCTTCACGGCTGCCGAAATCGAACACCTAAGCCACATTGCTAAAAAATCCACGCTCGAGGTTTTAACAGAACTTAAAGAAGCGGGTCTGGCAGCCATGCCAGGCGGCGGGGCAGAAATTTTTGCTGACCGTGTACGCCTACAAATCGCGCACCGCAAAGTCAGTGCTAACCAGTGGCTCGAGATTCACCGCCAAGCCCACAGCCTTGGTATTCGCACCAACGCCACCATGTTGTATGGGCATATCGAAACGCTCGAAGAACGCCTTGACCACATGGACAGATTACGCATACTTCAAGACGAAACTGGCGGTTTCCATAGTTTTATTCCGCTTGCCTTCCAACCCGATGCCAATGCACTGGCTTTTAACCTTGGCAAAACCGAATTTACGACTGGCATAAACGACCTGCGAAATCTGGCGGTCTCGAGACTGTACTTAGATAATTTTCAGCACATCAAAGGTTACTGGGTGATGATTGGCTCAGACCTTGTGCAGGTTGCCCTAGACTGGGGCGTATCGGACGTGGACGGCAC
>JANNEE010000543.1:0-5396 GCA_031388325.1 Deinococcales bacterium | reverse complement strand
CTCGAGATTACCAATTTGGTCAATATCGGTTTGGCATTTGAACATTTAGAGGACTTACAAAACGCCCAAGAGTATTACTCGAGGGCATTAGAAGCGGCGCGGAGTTTAGGCGACCCGGTTATTCTTTGTGTCAATATCTTAAATCTTGGGCAATTGGATCGTAAATCGGCTGACTTTGCCCGCGCTCAAGAACGTTTTTCAGAAGCCCTGATGTACGCCAAAGAATCGGGGTTTCAACAAGGGCAAATGGCAGCCCTTGATGGTCTCGTCCTAAGTGCAGCAATGCTTCGAGTTCTTGTTCACGATCCCTAATACTTCGGGCAATTTCAAGCACAATCATATGCTGACTAATCGCTTCTTGGAATTGGCTCAGTTGCCTAAAAACCTGTCCCAGACCATCAAGGGCTGCCATTTGCCCTTGTTGAAAACCGGATTCTTTGGCGTACATCAGGGCTTCTGAAAAACGTTCTTGAGCATGGGCAAAGTCAGCCGATTTACGATCCAACTGCCCGAGATTTAAGATATTGACACAAAGAATAACCGGGTCGCCTAAACTCCGCGCCGCTTCTAATGCCCTCAAGTAATACTCTTGGGCGTTTTGTAAGTCCTCTAAATGTTCAAATGCCAAACCGATATTGACCAAATTGGTAATCTCGAGTTTGCTATCATCTATTGTTTTTAGCAGCGAATGGGCGTCAAATAAGTAGCGCAATGCCATTTCGTACTCGCCTAATTTAATATAGGTTAAACCCGTGTTGGTCAGGGTTTTGGTCAATTGCTTATTGTCACCAAGGGTTCGTTGCAATTCTAAGGTTTGTTGCAGCGCCGTTAAACTTTCGGTGTAATGCCCCAATTGTAACTCAACGCTGGCAATCCCCGAACGGGCTTCGATTTCCAGTTTGATTTGATTGTCCTGTTTGGCATAGGCTAAAACTTCAAGAAAATGCTTCTTAGCTTCTTCAAAACGCCCAAGCTGGCGTTCAAGTTGCGCCACTTGCAATAAAGATTGAAACGCCAAGTCAAATTCTTCTAACTGGCTGTACTGACGTGCCGAACGGTACAAAAATCCTCGCGCTAAACGCAGTTCGCCTTGTTGACGTTCTAACAAACCTAGCTTTTCGAGCATTACGGCTCGAGCCACTGGCTTATTTTTTGTTGCTGCAAACCATGAACGCAGTGCCACTCGAGCTTGACTACGTTCCAGTGGCTTTAATTCTGCTTCAAGCCAGACTTGTACTTCAAGTAGTGCAGATGGAAAGAAAATCTGGGTCATGGTCATTTCAGAACAGTTTTGAGGTAGTTATCTAGATTAAGTCGCCCTTTATAGCCAAGTGTTCCGAAATAACCTTGATGAGTTGGAGTGCTAAAAGCAAAACCACTATTTTCAGGTAATTGGTAAATACTTGAATCCGCCGTCATCCATGTTTGACGAGCAATCGCATCAGAGGTAAATGCCAATCGGTCTGCGCCTTCGCCTAATGCCAAGGCAGCCGCACCACTGGCTACAGCTGTTGCCATCGAAGTTCCAGAAGCCGAAACGCTGCGGTTGCCCGGAAAAGCAGTGATGATTCCTTGACCTGGGGCGCTTAATTCGAGGTTTGCACCATAATTTGAGAAATTTGATTTAACACCGCCCACATCAACACTACCGACACTGACCACGCTGCTCGGACCAACAGCTAAAGTGGCTGGGAAGTTCAGGGCAGTATTAAAATTACCAGCCGATAAAAAGACTGCGATTTTTTTATTGCCTGCGGCTTGAATCGCCCGTTTAACTGGCTCAGAAAAACCATTGACACTAAGGCTAATGTTAATCACATTTGCTCCGCTCGAGACTGCATAATTGATCGCTTGAGCCAATTTATCAGCGTCGCCAGTCCCATCAGCCCCAATCACCCGAAGCGGCAAAATAGTTGCACCGGGGGCAATTTGTAAAGCAATCGCAGCCACGGCTGTTCCATGTCCGTTGACAGTATCGTCGGGGATGGTATCGCCATCTACATAGTCACGCATTTGCGAAGCGGCAACCAAAGAGCGCTTAAAAGCTGGATGATTTAAGTCAATACCACTATCAATTATAGCGATTTTAATAGATTTACCAAGTTTTGGCGCTCGGGCTTGCCCTTGTTGCAATTTAATACTTGTCCAGTTGTTGGTATTGGCTGGGATTGGCGCAAATTGACCATCTGCCCAGAGTCCTAAACTACCGTCTGCCCAGAGTCCAAGGCTACCATCCGCCCAAAGCCCTAAACTACCATCCGCCCAAAGCCCTAAACTGCCATCTGCCCAAAGTCCTAAACTACCATCATTGGTGGTGACTTGATCGACTGCCAAGACATCGGCATTTGGCTCGAGAACCTCTGATGACTGCAATCTGGCTTGTGCCGTTTGCAACTGCGAAGTCTGAAAACCAAGCACCGCATACCCTTCTTGTTGGTCAAAAATAATCACCGAAGCCTTGTATTTTTCTTCTAAACTGGCTTGGCTGTCTAAATCTTGCAAATCAACAGTTAAAGTGTAGGCATAGCTCGGCACAGGCGAAGTTTGGGTGGCTAGGTTAGTACACGCCGAAAATCCAATTCCGAGTGCTGTTAATAAGGTCAGTGTTTTTGAGTTTAAGTTCATAGTCATTCCTTATGAGAGAGTTTAGAAAACTTCATCTTTCTTAAGTCTTACAAACAACCGATTAAACTCCTAAGCGCACAATATCACGTTTGAAGTCTTTTTTTTGTTCTCAGCACAGGCTTAATAACAATTTGTACAGAATTTATTGAAGATAGACTCAGTATAAAATTTTATAAATCCCTTCGATTTACACAAGCCAATGTCGGAAATGCACATTGACCAATACGGGAGATGCACACCATTTATTGGATTAAGACTGCAAGGCAGCACTCAGCAATTGGTGGAAATGATGCACGCAGGCTTCACGGGCTGGACTAAACCGCCCAGTGTGATAAAATCTCGAGCGAACCCCACGTTGTACCGCCTCAACCACCACTTCATCTTCGCGTTCAACCCGGTCTAAACCCGCCCCAGCCCCAGACTCGAGTTTGGTTGCATCCCAAACATACGGTATAAAACTAACCTTACAACGGTCATGAGATAGTGGGCGCACAACGTTAATACTGAGTCCCCAAGGATAAAAATTCAGCATCATATTTGGGAAAACCCAGTAGTAATAGGCAGCGATGTTCTGCCCGTAATCTGGACTCGAGCGCGGCAGGTCAAAAATGCTTTCGCCACTGCTGGCAACCCCAAGCTGCAAATTGCACCAATCGTACTGCTCGGTGGTGTAACTGCCGTAATCTATAGCGGCGTTTAAGCTGGCATGGATATAGGGGATATGAAACCCCTCAAGGTAATTGTCTACATACAGCGCCCAATTCGCCCGTACCAAATAATCACGCGCTCGGGTTTGGTCAAAATAAAATTCTCGCAACGGCAACCAACCAAGCCGAGCTTTAATTGGTGCAAGCATCGTCTCGAGACTGACGCTTGGGTGGAGATTCACAAAGCCAAGTTTATCCCAAGTTTCAAAAGCGATTTTAGGCAAATTATCGCGTTCAGTGGGAAAGTTTTTAACTGCTTCAAATTCGGGCATACTATGGAAACAACCATCCAGCCCAAAACGCCGCCCATGATACCGACAACGCAAAAAACGCTCCACGCCACCAGTTTCTGCCACCAGCATTCCACGGTGGGTACAGACGTTCGAGAGTGCATGAAGTGAATCGTTAAAATCTCGAGTCAGTAAAATCGGTTCATCCAAACAACCCTCGAGAACCGTGATTGGTTTGACACTTCCAGGGGCTTTTAGCTCGTCGGTATCACCAATAAATTGCCAAGACCGCGCAAAGATTTTTTCTTTGGTTTGTTCAAAGATGCTTGGGTCTTTGTAAAAAAAACTGGGCAGTGTGGCGGCTTTTGTAATATCGGCATGAACCTCGAGTAATGACATGCCCTTATTCTACAAGTTGTGCCGCATACCCAACAAAAAACTCGAGTGAGTTCGGATTAGCCAGCGCATCCACATTCAACACTTTACTGGCATCCGCGCCGAGCAGAATTTTACGAATCGGCAACTCGAGTTTCTTGCCGCTCAGGGTACGTGGAATTTCTTGTACCACCAGTATTTTATCTGGGATTAAACGCGGTGATAATTCGGTGCGAATTGCGGTTTTAATGCGCGTCTCAAGGTCTGGCGTGAGGCTCGAGCCTTGGCGTAAAACAATAAAAAGTGGCATAAAAGAAGATTTACCCAGTTGCTCGAGGTCTATGATTAAACTGTCCAGCACTTCGGGGATGCGTTCGACCACGCTGTACACTTCGGCTGTTCCCATTCGTACACCGCCTTTATTCAAGGTGGCATCGGAGCGCCCATAAATGATGGCGCTGCCTCGAGCCGTGATTTTGACCCAATCACCGTGTCGCCAAACACCAGCATAATCAGCAAAATAACTCTCGAAGTACCGTTTGTTATCAGGGTCATTCCAGAATTTCACGGGCATACTTGGCATTGGTTTGGTTAAAACCAACTCGCCTACTGTCTCGAGAACCGAGTTGCCTTGCTCGTCAAAACTATGAATATCCGCCCCAAGACTGCGACAAGATAACTCTCCTGCCCAGACCGGACTCCAAGGGCTACCCCCTAAAAAAGCACTGCAAATATCTGTACCACCCGATGTGCTAAAGAGTTGCAGATGATCGCCCACTTTTTCGTAAATAAAACTAAAGCCATCCATTGAAAGCGGTGAGCCTGTGCTGCCAATGGCTCTTAAGTTTGACAAGTCAAAGGATTTCTTTGGCTCGAGACCTAATTTGATATTGCCATGCAGATAAGCTGCTCCACAACCAAAAACCGTGATTTTGGCACGTTCGCACAAGTGCCACAAAACATCTGGGCTTGGATGGGTGGGTGAACCATCCCACAGCACGATACTCGAGCCAACCAACAAGCCCGAGACAAGGTAATTCCACATCATCCAACCGGTGGTGGTGTACCAAAAACAATGCTCACCTTTTTTAATATCCTGATGGAAGCTGAGGTATTTCAATTGTTCCAACAGCACACCGCCAGTACCGTGTGTAATCGCCTTTGGCATCCCGGTTGTGCCAGATGAATATAAAATCCATATCGGATGGCTAAACGGGGCCCGCATAAATTGGATTTTTTTCTCGCTGGGCTTTATCTCATCCCAAAACACAGGCTGCAATTTTCCGTACTGGGCGATTTCTTTCTTTTTCAATCCCCATGAAATCAAAATCATTTTTTCTACAGTTGGTAGAGCGCTTACGATTTCACGCAACGTTTCTGACTTATCAAAGTATTTGCCCCCGTATGTATATCCATCCGACCCAATCAAAATTTTGGGTGATGTTTGCATGAATCTATC
>JANNEE010000514.1:0-4411 GCA_031388325.1 Deinococcales bacterium | reverse complement strand
CACAATCAGTAAGCATAACGGCAAAATAATCCATTTCATTCTTTGAACATTGAACATAAAACCTCCCTTAATTCTCGAGCCTAAACTTCCAATACCATCCTACTCGAGACCACAAAATTTGTTTGGTCATTTTCCTCACACTACTTTCAAACTGCCTTCGCTTGTGCCACTAGGATTAAAGCCACTTGCCCGAATTAAACTAGCCTCGAGACTAGGCGGCACAACCACAGCTTGAGGACGAGCCACAGCCCCAGCAATTGGGATAGCATTGAATCGCCCGCTCGAGAAGGGTTAGCCCATTTAACTCGAGCAATGCCTTCGCGCCTAAGCCGAGGCGTTCGCCACTGCCTGCGGCTGAAATGAGAACTGAAATCATGAATAGTAGTTTAACGTCCAGAAAAAAGAATTGTTGGCTCAAGTCAAGTCAAAAAGCAAAAAAAGCTGTGATAAAGGGCTTATCTCTGAAAGCAGATAATGCTACGCTAAATACCAGTCAAATTAAATCAAGACTAGACCAAACTAAAAAAATTTGCTACTTTAACACATGGTTTTTCATCTCGCACGACACCCAAACCGATTAAACGCATCAAATCCAATCATCATCGAAAACCTGCTCGAAATGGTACACCATAACCAACAAACCAGTGTCAACAGCATAATTCTAATGCTCCAAAATTTATACGCACAAGGCAGAGATAGCCGTTATTTAGAAAAATTGAAAACACTCCCGTTTTATGAGTTGAAAACCCGTTCTCGAGGCGGACAAAAAGGCGGGGCAAGAGTCTACTTATTCCTCACGGAAAACAATGAAGCAATTATTGTCAATGCGGAAATCAAATCAGGAAACACACCTAGTCCTCAAAGATTAGAAGAAGTTGCCATCGTTTTACGTGCTTACCGACAAGGCGTTGGGGTCATACCTAAAAAGGAACAATCATGAACAAGAAAAAAAGTGCAACACCTAACTTAGATGCTTTACTCCTCGAACTTAGCGCAGAAGAACTCGAGACAGGAATTATTCAACATAATTCCAATCCACCAATCAGATTACTCGAGCTTGCCGATGAAAACCCACGGTATCAACTTGAAAATGCCATTCTTGAAACCGATTTACGCCACGCTTTAACTCGAGCCAGAAAAAATGCTGGGGCAACCATTAGAGAAGTCGCACAACTAGAAGGAATTAGTGTGGCAAGAGCGCACGAAATTGAACACGCGAACCTAAAATTGGAATTACAAACACTGGTCAGGCATGCAAATGCCCTTGGGTACGAAGTGGGTTTAACATTAACTCCAAAGGATTCTAGGTTAGAACAAATTGAAACAAGATTATGAGTTAAGTAAGAAAACTTAAAATGCAATAAAACCAAAGTAATAAAATATACATATCCTGAACCATCCAAGCGCCAATCACAACTATTGAGCCTGAATTGTCTTACTATGCTACAACCAAATTGTCAATTTGTATTGCGAAAGTCCGATGGACTAACCCCTGTTTTAGACTTAAATAACTTGCTGAAGTGCTGCTGGTATTGAAAACCCAGTCGGTACGCCACTTCACCAACCGAATCATTTGTTCCCAGCAACAATGTTTTTGCCGCTTCAATCACATAAGCATGGATGTAGGTCAAGGCACTTTTGCCAGTCTCGAGTTTCAACAAATCGCTCAGGTAAGAACCAGTCATGTTCAGGGCTTCACCGCATTGCGTCACGGTTGGTAGTCCACGCTCGAGCAATTCGTCAGACGCAAAGTAAGTCTCGAGGTAGGCTTCAAATCGTACAATCAGGTCTTTGTTCAGGTTGGTTCGGGTATGAAACTGACGGTTATAATAGCGACGACAATACTTTAAGATTGCCTCGAGCATCACAATCATTAAATCCTGAGAATGGTCATCAATGTTCTGTTGTAGTTCTATTTCTACCTTTTTTACCAAGTCGGTTAAAATGCTGCTTTCTTTTTCAGAAACATGCAGCGCTTCGTGAACCGCATAATCAAAAAACGAATAGTCTTTGATTGTCCGTCCCAGTTCGGATTTTCTAATTAAATCAGGGTGGAAAGTCAGCGACCAACCCGAATTGCTCAATTCAAAATCAGATTGTCCAAAAGATGCTACCTGTCCGGGCGCAGTGAAAACCAGTGTCCCTTCTTCAAAATCATAAGAATTGCGCCCATAAGTAAATGCGCCGCGCATATCGCCCTTCAGCGAGATATGGTACAAATCGCTTGTTACGCGAACTTCTCCAAAACTAAATTTTTGGTCTGCTTTGTGCCAAGAAACTGAAATCAAGGGATGGAGTGGTTTGTCCACGCCAAAAAATCGGTGTAATTCGGCAATGGTTTTAAGTTGAACAATCTCGGTCATCCTTGCCTCATTTCTTGATAAGCAAAGTAACCCGCAACCATCGCTAAGAACCCCCGAATGCTATCGATTAAGAGAATATCGGTTTGACCAAGCCGAGCCAGAGCCATAAATCCCAAGGCGAATAGAAAGGTAGCGTGTCCAACAGGAACTAAAATCCCTTCGATTTTGCCCTGCAAAAGCCAATAAATGCTGATAAAAACAAGTACGCCAACTAAAATCAGCAGCCCAGCCGCAGGTAATCCAATTGAATTTAATTCTCGAGTAAAGGTAATTCCAAAACCTTCAAAAACACCCTGCATATTAACCAAGGTCATCACCCCGAGAAGAACCGCGATTAACCCATTGAATCCCGCGAATCCAATAAAAACGTTTCGAGCAATTTTTCGTGAGGTACTGCCTGTATTCAGATTTTCTATACTTTTCATAATTGATTCTCCTTATCTAAATGTGCTGATGACAAGGATATTCCAGTATTGATAGGTTTGTCTTATTCATTTTCAAGGAGTTTGAATACATTTCGCAGAATTGGCTAATGGTCTTTACAAGTCGGTAAAACTTAGAGAAAATTCATTGGTGCAAAACAAAAACAATAAAGCTCGAGTCAAGTACCCATTTGACTCGAGCCAATAAATTACATCTGGCGCTGATAAAACAGTGGTGGTTCTATCCCCAAGACCCGTAAATACACATAACCTTGTCCTCGGTGATGGATTTCGTTGTCTATGTTGTACAGTAACGCAACCAAGCCAGTCATTGGAAACCAAGGCAGGACATGGGTTTTTTGAAACTGCTCGAGTGGAATTTGTGTGAATTGCTGGTTTAGTTGCTCAGTCAGTTCATCCCATACCTCGAGTAGCATGGTTTTATCGGCGGGTTTTTTCCAATCTGGTTCGTTCCAAATTCCGCTTTGCAGTCCAGTCAGGGTCATGTGGCTGGTTAGGTGCAGTTCCCATGCCATTTCGCCAAAGGGTCGCATATTTGAAGCGGCTTTGAATGTAAACAATTGGTCTTCTGGAAAGGCTTCGATGACTTGGCGGGTCAGTTGCCGATGACCTTGGAAATGGTACAAAAATTGTTCTGGGTTCAGCAGGGCTTGTTCGGTTGTGGACATATTCATAGGTGTTACCTCCAAACAGAGCATAATGGGAATTTACGTCAGGACTTGTCGTAATTTTAAGGCATACTACCAACATGTACGATCCTTCGATGCGGGTACTGGCGATACTCGAGCTTTTACAATCCTATGAAAGCATCTCTGGGGTAGAATTGGCGCGGCGGCTCGAGGTCAGTCCACGCAGTGTGCAACGCTATATTCTGCGTTTACAGGACTTGGGAATTCCTGTGCAAGGGCAACGTGGCGTGGGTGGTTCGTACCGCTTAAAAGCTGGATTTAGGCTTCCACCAATGATGTTCTCGAGCGAAGAGGCTTTTGCCGTGGCATTGGGTTTACAGGCTTTACAGCACCTCGGGCTACAAAATTTAACCCCTGCGGCGCAAACCGTTTATGCCAAATTACAACGGGTTTTACCTGACAGCATCCGTGAACAAATCCAAACCTTAGATAAATCACTGCAAATGGATGTGGCACCGTGGGCAATCAGCACCGATGTAGCAATCCTCAGAACCTTGTTACAAGCGGCTCGGCAGCATCGGGTGGTACAACTTTCGTACAGCAGCAAAAATGAACCTTCGCTGCGCCGAGTACAGATTTCGCAAGTGCTACATTGGAACGGACGCTGGTACGCCTTTGGTTGGTGCGAATTGCGCGAAGATACCCGTATTTTCCGGCTTGACCGCATTAAAGACCTTCTATTGCTCGAGACTACATTTACGCCAACTGCGCCCATAGATGCGATTGCACTCTTGCAGCAGACGATGTTCGAGACACCACAAAACCATCAAATCTCTGTTTGGCTCGAGTATCCACCCGATATTCTAGGCAGACGAATCTCGAGTTGGGGGACGCAAATCCAAGCCGAAAATGGTGGGACACGGTTGCGTTGCGAACGCGATAATCTGGAAGCATTTGCAGCAATGCTGCTGGGCTT
>JANNEE010000454.1:0-3576 GCA_031388325.1 Deinococcales bacterium | reverse complement strand
GCTACTTTCTGCTCCTGCTTTGGCAGATGGTTTTTCGGCGACCTTTGATTTACCTATTACACCGACTTTCAGTGTTGGGGCTGGCTTACAATACAGCACCGAAGTGACTCCTAACTTATTTGTTGGTGGTAGCTTAAACCTTGGCTTTACGCCAAGTTTACCAGCCGGCACACAAATTGGAATTGATGCTCGAGTTGGTGCAAAATACATTGTTCAGGTTTTAAGTGCCAATAATACCTTTGTTAATGTTTACGTTGGGGCTGGATTTAACTTTGCTGTTTTACCGTCCTCGAGTTTCGCGGCTGACATCAACGCTGGGTTTGTGGCTCGTTATGGACTTTCCGAGCTTATTAAAGCCTACGGTGGTATGGACGGCGCTGTGGCATATAACTTTAGTGTTGGACAGTTTAGCCCACAAATCAGTGGTTACGCTGGTCTTAAATTTGAACCTTTGGGTGGGATTTCCTTGTACACTCAAGCTGCTCTTGGCTTAAACAGCATTGCAAGTGTCGAATCATTTGGTACGGGTTTGCTATTTGATGCTCGAGTTGGCTTGTATTACGACCTGATGCCGCAATTTCGCTTGGGCTTTTACGCTGGTTACAACGGCGGATTTGTTCTTGGAATCGGTGGACAGTACAGCATGAAACCAGGCACTTTAGCCATCCCCGGTAATTACTTACCTTAACAATTCATTCAAAACCAATGTTCAAGGAGAAAGCCATGAAAAAAGTATTGATGTTCGCTTTAGTATTCGCGTTAGGTTTAACCGTCGCCAACTCACAAGCCCAACAAAATTTAGTCAGTGCCAGTAGCCATTACGAGACCGCTCAGGCGTTGGCTGCCCAAGCCGAAATTGCTTACCCACAAGCCTTTATTGACCTTCCATTATGGGATGACGCGGTTGGACATGCGGCAAAAGCAGTTGAACTCGAGCCAGAACAATTGCCGTACTTGCGTTACCTAGGAGAATTGTTTACCACCACCCAATGGTGGTCTGAAGGCTACTCGGTTTGGAAAACCTATGAAAGCAAAAGTAATTTAGACAAAGAAGCCCTTGGTTGGGCAGCCAAAACAGCCGCCAAAATGGGTTATCTGCGTTTACAACGCAACTTAAAATCAGAAGCCATTCCTTACCTGATTGAT
The DNA here is from genome assembly GCA_031388325.1 of Deinococcales bacterium. Classification (GTDB taxonomy): domain Bacteria; phylum Deinococcota; class Deinococci; order Deinococcales; family JAAFIG01; genus JAAFIG01. The sequence continues at coordinate 2,430 of JANNEE010000454.1, read as the reverse complement.
TCTTTGCGTTGGCAAGAAAGTGCTTCGGTACGCGCCATGCTGCGTCGCGCTCAAAGCAAATAGTAGCTCAACAATTCCGTTTAGATTTGTCGTCGTGTTTTTATGCGACGATAAATCATATTCATAAATCAGTTGTTTGACATAGACTGATTTTTATGCGAGGGTGACAAATGCAAAAGATTTTAATGGTGGTTTTGTTTTTACTTAGTGGTTTTGCAATGGCAAAGTCTGGCGATATAAAATGGCAATTAATCAGTGCAGCCTCGAATTCTCCAATCATTGGCACAGATGGCACTATTTATTTTGGCGGCACCGACCAGTATTTTTATGCGGTTTCGGCTTTGGGTAAACTCAAATGGAAGTTCTTGGTTGGTGGCATTGTTAAGTCAAGTGCGGCACTTGGCACAGACGGCACAATTTATTTTGGTGCGTACAACAAATCGTTTTACGCTTTAACCTCGAGTGGAAAGTTAAAGTGGTCGTTTGCTTCGGGCGGAGATATTTATTCTTCGCCCGCGATTGGCGCAGATGGCACATTGTACTTTGGCAACAGCAAGGGAACAGTTTTTGCCTTAAACCCGGATGGGCAGCTTAAATGGGACTACAAAATAGGGCAATCGGTTTTTTCTTCGCCAGCCATTGGTACAGACGGCACAATTTATATCGGCGCTCACGATAAAGCCTTGCACGCTTTTAACCCTGATGGTACACAGCGTTGGAAATTCCAAACCGAAGGCTTTTTGTTTTCTTCGCCAGCCATTGGTACAGATGGTGCAATTTATGTTGGCTCGAGTGACTCAAATTTATATGCTGTCAATGCCGATGGTACACAGCGCTGGAAGTACAAAACGGGCTTTTATGTTCTCTCGAGTCCAGTGGTTGCTGTAGACGGCACGATTTATGTCGGTTCGCACGATAAAAAGCTGCACGCTGTTAGCAGTGATGGAACAGCGCTTTGGACTTTTTTAGCTGATGGTTATATTTCTTCGATTCCAGCCCTAGCCAAAGATGGCACAATTTATTTTGGGTCTTTTGATTCAAATTTTTATGCGCTGAATGCCACAGGGCAACTATTATGGAAAAAGAACTTAAATAGTCGTATAGATGCCTCGCCTATTATTGCTAACGATGGCACAATTGTTATTTCTAATTTGGCTGGGACACTATTTGCCTTGCAAGGTAACGCCAGTCCTCAGCTTGCTCCGTGGGGGCGTTTTAAGGGTAGTAACCTTGGTCTAGGGCGCAGTTTAAGCCTGGTTGAATTGCAAGCCTCAATTGGACCTGAAACAAGTGGCATTGGTTTGCCTAGTCCTGTGGTCATTCGTCCTGTTGTTTCAACGCCAACTGCCACAACGCCGGTTGTCTCGAGTCCAATTGCTTCAACGCCAATTGCTTCAACGCCTATCGTCTCGAGTACCGTGAATACAAGTGTACTGGCTTCCAAAGCTATTTTAGTGGGCGGCACAATTATGTTACCCGTGCGTGAATTGGCAGCCTTGGTTGGGGCAGAAGTAACCGCTTACTCGGCAGGCACAGCCACCATTGTGCGGCTTGGGTCGGTGCTTCGCTTAAGCATTGGTTTGGGTGGTGCTGGCTATACTGCCCCGATTTTACACAATGGCAAAATGTATGTGCCACTGCGTGCCTTAAATGGTTTACTGGGGGTGAGCATCGCTTGGGATGCAGGACAAAAAAGCGTGGTGGTTAAAGTTGATGGCATAGTTACGCTTATTAGGCTTGATTTGAGTAAATTACCAACCGTTAAACCCAAATAATTCAGCCGTGCTTCAGCCGTGCCAAGTAAGGCTAACAGTTTGATTTGCAAGAATCAGTTTGATGTCAAATTCTATTCAAAAACAGACTCGAGACAAAACCGAGGGGGCTTGGATTTCTTTGAAACAAGCGGCGCTTCTACGGACACTGCTGATTGTCGCTGGGGTAATCCTAGGGGTTTTGCTGTTGGGATCGTGGGCATCGGCGGCGGCAGGGTCTTTGTTATTGTTGCTGGTAGCAAGTGTGTTGGCGTTGGCGCTTAATCCCTTGGTGATGTGGCTCGAGGTACACCGTGTACCTCGGAGTTTGAGTGCGGTTGTGGTGGTTTTGTTGGTTATGGGTTTTATTGGTGGTGGTGTAATCTTAATTGCCCCGTTACTTTATGTCCAGGGTACTCGTTTCGTGGTTGGTGTACCAAATATGCTTGGTCGCTTAAATGAGTCCTTGCCGTGGCTGATGCAGTTTCCTGGAGTGGCGGATTTGGTCTCTGGTAAAACCAGTTTTAGTGCTTTACTTGGCTCGAGCGGCAATGCTTTGATGTTTGGTGTTTCCAACGCAGCCACCGGTCTGATTGGTGTGATTGCCTCGCTATTTCTACTGCTTACCATGATTATCTTTTTACTGGTTAATCCTCAGCCTGTGGTTCGGGGTTTACTC
>JANNEE010000417.1:0-4379 GCA_031388325.1 Deinococcales bacterium | reverse complement strand
TGGGTGGTAAAAATGCCACTCGAGGCAACCAGTTCTATGGCGGCGTTCCATTCAAGTCCAGTTTCGCGGTATTCACGTAGCCGCTCGAGACCCAAAAAGGCAGCGTGTCCTTCGTTCATGTGGTAGACCGTAATCGGCAGTTTTAAGGCTCGAGTCAGGCGCAGTCCGCCAACCCCAAGCACCAATTCTTGGGCAACCCGCAATTCTTCGCCCTTGCCGTATAAGCGTTTGGTGATGGCTTTGTCGGCATCGGGATTCTCAACGACATCGGTGTCAAGTAAGTACAAGCTGATGCGTCCGATGTCTAAGCGCCAAGCCTGAACTGTGACCATTCGGCTCGAGACCTCGACTTTAATTTTGATCACTTCGCCCGATTCGTCCAGAACCAGCGTCAGGGGTTGCTTATTTGGGTTGATGATTTCGTAACGCTCGCCTTGCCAGCCGTTGGCATCGAGTTGCTGATGAAAATAGCCGTCGCGGAACAGTAAGCCAACCGCCACAAATGGCACACCTAAGTCCGAAGCACTTTTGCAGTGGTCGCCAGCCAGTACACCAAGCCCACCCGAATAAATTTGCAAGGATTCGTGCAGTCCGTACTCCATGCAGAAATAACCAACCATGCCCTTAAAATCGGGGTTGTGTTGTCTAAACCATGTGCTGTCTAAGGTCATGTACCTTTGGAAACGCTGATAGGTGCGTTCTAAGTCTGCCACAAAGTTTTCATCATGGCTAACGCGGTTGAGGTCTGATTGACTGGCTTCTTGTAAGACCCGCACCGCATTGTGGTTGGTGGTTTCCCAGACCAATGGGTTAATGGCTTCAAAAAGGGCTTGGGCTTCGGGATTCCAAGTCCACCAGAGGTTTCTTGAAATGCTCTCTAAGGCTTTGAGGTTAGTGGGCAGGGTTGGATTGATACGAATAGTCGCAATGGATTGCATGATTTCTCCAAAATTTCAGCCAAAATACAGCGCTTTTGCACTCGATTTAATTTTGCTGACGGGCGCAGATTAGCACACCGCAAGCGCTTACAGTGGCAGTTTTGACCCGAAAATAGTTTATAGGCTTTGTGTTCTCGAGCGCAAAGAGCCGACTTTTTTATCTGGCTTGTAAAATTGCCAATTGAAGACTTAAAATTCTTTTCAGCCTAAATCTGTATTTTGAAGAAATTTGTATCATGTTCTCTTACAGGGAGACCACAAGGGTCTCCCCTACAGAACACCATTTTTCGTAGAGGAGGAGCTTGTCCCCTCCCTGCTATTCCCAGATTTATTTCTGTATTTCCAACACCAACTAGCACTTGTCTGTTTTTTCACGAAAGAATCACAATTAGAGAGAACAATTGTGATTCAAATAACTTGGTAGACTCTTTTCATGCTGCTCGAGTTACACTTTTTGGGAATTGCCAAAGTGGTTGTTTCTGGTGTTCCCAAAGAAATTCGTCGTCAGCACGCGCTGGCACTGCTGGCATACCTAGCCCTTGAACCCGATTGGCAGGCTCGAGAACAGCTTGCAACAATGCTCTGGGCGGATGCCGACACAATCTCGAGTCAACAAAATTTACGAACAGTTCTGGCGCATCTACGTGACGTGCTGGGCGAAGCTGCGGTTTTACTCGAGACGACCCGCAGTAAAGTGCGATTAGCCACTCAAAATCTTTGGTTGGATATTTGGGAACTCCAAAATGCCAAGGACGCACAACTCGAGAAGGTTATTAAGTTGTACCACAATGATTTATTGACCAATTTGCAATTGCCCAATGCTCCAGAATTCGAGGCTTGGCTCGAGCAGCAAAGAGACCAAACCCGAAGCGAGTTTGATTGGTTGTTGCTGCGTTTGTTCAATCAGCAAAGTAAAAGTGGTGCAGTTTCGGCTGCCTTAGAAACAGCCCGCCGCCGCATCAACTTAAATGCCTTGAACGAAACCGCCCATCAAGACCTGATGCAGTTACTATTAGAGCAAGGCAATCGAGCCTCGGCTTTGGAAGTCTTTCGGGTTTTGGAGAACAAATTAAAGACTGAACTTGGTCTAAGCCCAAACCCCGAAATTGCTAGACTGGCAACCCAAATCCAGAAACAGGGCGATCTGGTGGCGGCTGTACCAGAACCTTTTGTGGCAAGGGTAGACGAATGGCAAGCCCTCGAAACCGCATGGCGCAAAGGGCAAAGGGTGCTGCTGCGCGGCGAACCCGGCGTAGGCAAAACCCGTTTGCTGCGTGAATTTGCTCGGGCTTGTGGCAGTTCGGTCTGGCTTGAAGGTCGCCCGGGCGATTCAAGTGTGCCTTTTGCGGCTGTGACACGGTTTTTAAGGGCGCACCAAATTGGGCAACTCGAGTTGCCAATCTGGGTCAAAAGCGAACTTCATGGATTACTGCCAGAGATTGAAGGGCAACAGAACACCACGCAGAATAAACAACGCTTATTTTCGGCACTGCTCGAGTGCTTTTCTTTGATTACCAAACCTGTGGCATTGCTGATTTTAGACGACTGGCAATTTCTTGACCCCTCGAGTCTCGAGTACATTTTTTTCTTGCTAGAACAAAGCCAAGTCCCGATTGTTGCCACCGCCCGCAGTGCCGAATTACAGGTAGAGACCGAAAAACACATTGCGGCTTTGATTGGCGCTCAGCGTTTGGTGCAAATCGAATTGCCACGCTTAAAACAAAGCGACTTAGAAAATTTACTGCGGGCATTACACTTAGACACCAAACAAGCCGAGTGGCTACACAAACGTACCGGGGGCAATCCGCTCTATGCCTTAGAAAGTGTCCGCGCTGGAATACAGGAAAATAAGCAATTGACCCAACTGATTGAAGCCCGTTTAGAACGACTTTCCAAACCCGCCCGTGATGTGGCGCGGGTGGCAGCGATTACTGAACGCGAATTTGGTTTAGAACTGACGGCTCAGATTTTAGAAGTGCGTGAACTCGAGTTATTAGAACCAATAGACGAATTACAACAAAAAAACTTGATGATAGACATGCGTTTTGCTCACGATATGGTGCTTGAAACGCTACGTGAGAATATGCCCTTAACCACACGGCGTTGGCTGCATGGGCGAGCCTTGGTGCTTTTAGAACAAAAGCAAGTCAGTCCAGCGATTCTGGCGTTTCACGCGATAAAAGCCGCTAAACCTATGGCAGTCTTGCGTCATAGCAGCGTGGCGGGCGCTCGAGCCGTCGAAGTCTATGCCTACACCGAAGCCTTGGAGCATCATCAACATGCACTGCTGGCACTGCTTGGGTTATCCGATTCCGAAGCCCAAAGTTTAGAACAACCGCCACTGATTACCTTTTTTGATGCTTACGCCACGCTTTTAACCCAGCAATCTCGGTTTAGAGAACTGCAAGACGCACTGCAACAAGGCATAAAAGAAGCCAAGCGCCGAGCATGGAGATGGTTAGAAGGCGCACTGCACAACTTAAGCGCACGGGCATGGTTACGGGCTGGCACAGATTTAGAAGCGGCTGAACAAATGTACCAAATAGCCAATAAACTCACACTACAAAACCCTCAATTAGAACTCGATACGCTTTTAACACGGCATCATCTCGAGGGTGCAAAAGGCAATTGGGCAATGGCAGAAGAATCGGCTCGAGCCGCCGCCCAAAAAGCCCTGACCATCAAACAACCCGAATTACAACAAGAAGCCCTGATGGGCGCATTATTCGCCGAGCAGAACTTAGGCGCATGGGCAGAATTACGAATCACTGCCGAGGAAGTCAGACCGATTTCTGAACAAGTGGGTGGCAGGGCATCACTGGCACACGGCTGGGCAGTCAGTGCGATTGCCAGTGTTTACCTTGGGCAACCACGCCGCGCCATCCTTGAAGCTGAGAATGCTTTTAGCACCCTATCCAGCATTGGGTGGGGTTCGGGGCAACGCTTTGCCGCCCAAGCCCTGACCCAAGCCCATGCCGAACTTGGCGAACTCGAGAAAGCCTTGGAATTTAATGCTCCTACTGTGTTCCACGAAAACGCAGCCACTCGTCCAGCCGCCCATGCCAGAAGTTGGTTGACTCGAGCGCAGATTTATTGGCTGCAAAACGACAGCCTAAACGCCTTAGCCGCTACCGAACAAGCCAAACAGATTGTTGGTCAGGTCATGCCCTTTGAGGCTTTTCAAATCAGAGCCTGTATTGCTAGTTTTGAAAGTGCTATTTATATGCAGTGTGGCAACCAAGACAAAGCCCTAGGAGCGGCTTTAGAAGCCCAGCAGCAACGCAATAATCATGTACTGCACGGTTGGACACGTTGGACACCGCACTGGCTCGAGATTCGGGCATTATGCTTAGGGGGGCAGCTTGAACTTGGCAAAAAACGCCTTACCGAACTGTGTCTACTCGAGACCGACAACCCACGCTGGCAAATCGAGGTTCTAGC
>JANNEE010000311.1:0-3704 GCA_031388325.1 Deinococcales bacterium | reverse complement strand
CCTTCAGGACCTGCCGTTACGCCCATGTAGGCTCGTTCTAAGTAACCCATTAAATCATGCAGACTTTCAATATCGGGGAGAGTCAGTCCATCTAAAGAAAGTAAACCATTGTGGGCTTCAAAAAGCATCAGTAATTTCTTTTGGCGTTCCCTAAAAGCAAGTTGGGCAGCACTGGCGGCGGCTTTGGCTTCACTCGAGAATTGGCGCAGTTGGGCGGTGGCTCGAGCCGCAATTTTCCCCCGAGTAACGGGAAATAGTTCTACCGCTTCAAGGGCTGTACTCCAAGCAGCCACATCGGTGCTGGCGGCATCGCCTATGGCATGAAGTGGGGCGTTCAAACCCAAAGTTTGGGCTAAATGTGAACGGGCTTCGGACGGTACATCCAAATCGTTTAGGGACTCTGCCAGGCTCGAGAAAACCCCAGCCCTACCAAGTCCAAGTTCCCTTGTGCGGTGCAGGGCATCAATAAAACTCAGCACCCGAGTGACTGCACCGCGCAAGGCAGCAATCGCATATTCTAAGCCGTCGCCATCTTGAGCGGCTCTGGCAAACCAGTTTTGCATGGCAATAAATTCTTGTCTAGCACGGATTGTCGTGGCAGATTGGGTCACGGCAGTACCAGAGACGGTTAAACGCCCAGAACGCACCCGTCCGACCACCAGGAGCATCGGCTCGAGTTGCCCAAAATTTTCTAGGGCTTCACGGACTCGTCGCCCAGCCCCAGATAATTCTCGGCTGAGACGCTCTAAAAAACCACGCACCACATCCTTAAATTCTAAAAAGCCTTCGCGTTCCTCGAGCAGTAATTTTCGTTCAAGATTGGCAGCTAAACCACGCACTTCGGCAGCCAAACGGGTAAAGGTCTGGTAGACTTCGTTCCAAAGAAGTTCAATTTCTTCTTCTGCCCCGTTCTGCTCGAGTAATTCTGTAATCGCAGCCAAGCGCGTCTCGAGTCCACTGATGACACCCATTGGTGAAATAACCGTATCCTCGGGTAAATCCAGACCATCCTCGAGAAAACCTTCGATGCTTAAGCCACGCGGCGTGGAAAAGTATAAATCACGTCGGCGGGCATACTCGGACAACGTGGTAACGCGGCGTTGGTCACGGCGTTTAGATAAATTCCCCCACTCGAGTAAACTCTCTAAGTCAGCCAGAATCTGCTCGAGTTCAAAATCCAGACTTAGGTTGGAGAGATGCTGCCGAACTTCTTCAGGCGAAATGGTAGAGCGCTGCATCAAGTGCTGTTCAAAAAAGAACCGCATGATTCGTCGGTAAACACCAACTTTTTGCGCCGATAAATAATTGAATTCGGTTAAAGCCTCAAACAAAGTGAGCGCAGTTTAACCTATTCACGACAAAATCAACAAAAAACTATGGCACTTTTTAGAATTCCTTTGTTTCTGATGCGATTTTCCTCGAGATGCTGTGGTGCGAAAATACCAGCAACATTGCACACGCCACCCTTCTTGAGCCAAAAAAATAAATCTTGTTTCAGGTAGACTATAACCATGCAGACCACGATTCAATCCACCCTTGAAGCCCTCGAGTCACACGGGTATATTGCCGAGCAATCACTTGGCACGGCGGTGTTTTTGGCGCAACAACTGGGTAGACCGCTTTTTCTCGAGGGTGAACCGGGTGTGGGAAAAACCGAAATTGTCAAGGTCTTGGCAAAAATTTTAGACACCAAGCTGATTCGTTTGCAGTGTTACGAAGGGCTTGATATTTCTAGCGCTGTCTACGAATGGGATTATGCACGGCAGATGCTCGAGATTAGGTTACTTGAAGCGACTGGCGAACGCGACGGTAGCCGTGTGCGCCGCGAGGTGTTCTCAAAAGATTTCTTGGTCAAACGTCCGCTTTTACAAGCCCTAGAACTCGAGAACAACCAAGCCCCTGTGCTTTTAATAGACGAACTAGACCGTGCCGATGAGGAATTTGAAGCCTACCTGCTCGAGTTTTTAGCCGAATGGCAAATCACCATCCCAGAAATTGGCACAATCAAAGCCATAAAACCACCTGTGGTGATAATCACCAGTAACCGCACCAGAGAAATCCATGATGCCTTAAAACGCCGTTGTTTATACCACTGGATTGATTATCCAGATTTTTCTAAGGAATTACGGATTTTGCAACAAAAAGTGCCGCATATCCCAGAATTACTCGCCAAGCAAATTGTGGCGTTTGTCCAAGGACTGCGTGAACTGGATTTATACAAAGCCCCCGGGGTTGCCGAAACCCTCGATTGGGCAGCCAGTTTAATGGCACTGAACATCACCAATCTCGAGGCAGGGGAAATTGAAGATTCATTTGGGGCGCTCTTAAAATACCAAGATGATTTACTCAAAGCCCGAGCGCAAGCCCAAGATGTGTTGGCAAAAGCGCAGATGTCATAAAGGAAAATATGAGACCAAAAATTGTTTTTGTGGATGTTGATGATACTTTGGTTCGTTCAGTTGGCACAAAACGAATTCCAATGCCGGCTGTTATTGCTGGGATTAAAAAATTAAAATTAGAGGGTGCATTGTTGTACTTATGGAGTTCTGGAGGTGCATTGTACTGTCGAGAAACGGCTGTAGAACTTGGAATTGAAGGACTTTTTGAAGCCTACTTACCTAAACCAACTGTTTATGTAGATGATCAAGCCGTACCTAGTTGGCGGTTTTGTCGTCATGTTTACCCACTACAAATAGAGGATGCTTAGAATGCTACAAATTGGTTTAACGGGTTCTATTGGTAGTGGCAAAAGCACAGTGGCTAAAATCTTATTAGAGCGTGGTATTCCAGTGCTGGATGCCGATGCGATTGCCAAAGAAGTCTCGAGTTCTAGGGCTGTGCTGCTCAAAGTGGCAAAGACTTTTGGGGCAGAATATGTGCAAGAAAACAGCTTAAACCGTCCAAAATTAGCCGAACTGATTTTTAATAACCCCCAAGCCCGTTTGACCTTAAACGCGATTATTCATCCTCGGGTTAGAACCGAAATGACTCGGCGCACAACCGAACTCGAGGGCGCAGAGATGGTGGTGCAGGATATTCCACTTCTTTTTGAAAATGGTCTCGAGAAACTCTTTGACGCAGTAATTCTGGTAGATGCGCCTTTGGAGACACGAATTGCTCGGGTGATGGCGCGTGACGGCAGCACTTACCAACAAGTCTTGGCACGAGATGCGGCGCAAATGCCAGCCCTTGAGAAACGCAAACGCACACCGTATATTCTCGAGAATATGGGTGATTCAGTCAATCTCGAGGGGCAGTTAAATACCATTCTTGAACGATTAAACCCTAAGAATTCCTAGGGTTTAATCGCTAATTTTTATCGTTCATCAAAAACAATTTTCCCGCGCACAATCGTACAAACTGCCCAACCGCGCAAGTTTTCGGCTTGCCACGGACTATCAAAACGGGCTTTGGTCTTAAAGGTTTTGCTATTCACCGCTTTGGTGCTGTTCAAATCAAAAATGGCAATGTCCGCCACGCTACCAACCTCGAGACTGGTGGCTTGCCAAGCCAAAACCTTCGTCACACCCGTTGTCATTAACTCGAGTAAACGGGTTAATTCGAGCTTGCCTGTTTCGACAAACCGAGTATAAAGAAGCGGAAAAGTCAGTTCGATATTGGCAATGCCAAACGGAGCGGTCAGCATATCGTGTTGTTTTTCTGCCATCGTGTGCGGTGCATGGTCTGTGCCGATGCAGTCCACT
>JANNEE010000453.1:0-2625 GCA_031388325.1 Deinococcales bacterium | reverse complement strand
TCTTTGGGTTCGCTGTACTGGGCGGTAGCCGACAGCAGAGAATCACCGACATCTTGAAAAAAGCCAGTGAACAAATCACGGTTCTTGCCATCGGTTAAATAAATCAGGCTGCCATCCCATTCGGCAGTAAATTCGCCTTCTTCGGCTCGGTCAAAGAATAAATCGCCGTACAGGTTAAAAGCCTGACCGACTTCACGCCCAATACTGGCGTAAACACCATCTAAGTCCTTACCAGCCACCCGAAAATCTACTTCGGTGGGTTTGTTGGGGCTGGGTGAAGTCACATTTCGAGCCTCGAGTAATTCTAAAGTTGGCGCTTCGGAGTTGGCTTCGACCGTGCCAAACCAAGTGTCCAAAAAGACATTCCAACCACTGTCTGCCACTTTATTTAAGCTCGAGTAGGTCTCTAAGACACTGGCTTCGGGCAACTCGGAATTATCGGCGGGCATCCAAACGCTTAAGCCACTGGCAGCTTGGTTGCTTTTACCTAGGGTTTTAGCAATCACCGAATTCTTAATTGCCGTTTGCAAATTGGCGGCTGCCGTTTTTAAGTTTGTATCAGATGTGGTTTTTGCCACAAGTGCCGCAAAATGACCATAATCTACGTAATTTTTTGGCGCTCGAGGTTCGTCGGTGTCAATGTTGTACTCAAGGACTTTGCTGCGAAGTGTGGCGAGTTTATCGGTTTCATTTGTCCACGCATTGGCAAGTGCCGTCGAAAAAGCATTACTGGCACTCAGGAGCGCCCCAAATTTACTCGAGTCATAAGCGGTATGGGCGCGGTACAAAATATCGGCTTCATCCACACTGTGGTGCTTTGCCCAGTATTCGTTTTCCTTGGTGGCAAATAAGTTCATTGGCGCACTTGGGTTTGACTTTAAGTAGCCAAAGGCGTTGGTGTATTCCCAACCATCACCAAAATCAAGTTCGGGATTGGCAATATAGACACTGGCTAAATCGGCAAAACTTCCCAGTAATTCGAGACCACCCATTAAACAGGTGTCAAACGATAAGAACTCCAATTTCTTTTGTTGGCTCTGTGCCATTCCAGCCTGAATTGCACGACGCATATCCGGCACACTTAAGCCATCACCCTTGTTGGTTTCATCGCCTCCAAAACCACCATCCCACTGTCCACCATGATCCCACATGATTAAACCATAACGCCTTGCTGGGTATTTTTGGACACCCCAAGAAATAAATTCTGCCAGCACTTTTGGGTCATCCGAATTTAACTCTGGCATTTTCTGCACCACATTAAATTTGCCTTGTCCAACCACGCCACGTTGTACCCCCGAAACGGCGCTTCTATCCCACTGCACCACAATGTTAAAGGTGTTGCTCGAGCCAATTTTCTGCATTTCCTGCATGTCCACCACACTGCTTGGGTCAAGGTTATGGTCGGCGTGCAAATAGACCAGAATCGTCCAAGAATTGGCTGGGCTTTGGGCGGCTCGAGCTAATTCTAAATCTGGAACAGGTGGCAACAGATTAAAAGCCGAGGCGCTTGAGGTCAGTAAAAAAACCAATAACCAAAGTATTTTTTTCATGAAGGGTAGTATATTCTAAGCAGCGTCGCATCAGCGTCGCATGAAAAAACCAAGGTACTAGAGAATAATAATTCTTTTCAAACCAACAAGCATTACGCGATGTAGAGGGTTTGTACCACATCTACATGTGGAAGGAGGCTCAAAATGGAAACCTATTTCCAACGAATCTTTTACTTACCTTCAAGGCACTTAGATGCCAAAACACAAATTCCCAAAGTCCGAATTGCAATGCTAATGGGAGCTTCTATCGGACTGATTTGGGGTATTGTAGCCAGAATTTGGATGCGACTTGTATCCGCAAACCCTGAATTTAGTGTCTCAGGTACAATCACTATCTTAATTATTGCAACAATATTTGGAGCATTTGCTGGACTAACATATGCAGCTCGGCGACACGGTTGGCAAGGCTGGGGACACAGATTACCAAGGTACTTGCTAATCTTTTCCTTTTTACCTTTTAGCAGTGGGGCAGGAATGCCAATGTTTCTTGCTGTGCTAATCATCACACTAGCCCTAACCAACAAAGCCATGCTCAGCTTTTGGGTATTGGTCATACCAATCAACCTTGTTGTCTTTGCAACAGATATAGGTATTCCAATAATTGCGGCTATTGGCATAACGGCTGGAGCAGTTTTACTAACCTTCTGGAAGTGGTTTCTTCGTCACAAACACAACTCACTCGAATTGCAACCAATAAACATATGGGCTGAACAAACAGGACAGACCATTTTACTATTCACAGCAGCCGTCATCACCATAAATGTCGGATGGAAATTGATCGGCGAAAAACCTGAATTATCAACATGGGTATATAATTTTCTTTACTTAACCTTGCTTTACCCCTTAATCCTAGCCCTGCGAATAGGACTTGAACCAAAAAAAGCAATAGCATCATCAACATAAGTTAAACTAATCTCATATGCTAGACCTAAACTTGGTGGTAGGCGAATATAACTTTAATGTCACCAAAGGGTACGAAGTGGTGTTCTTGAATTGCTTTGGGATGAAGTGAAACACATCTATTGTCCAGAATCACCTGCTGATGTATCCAAATTGTTAGGCATAGTTGGAATTG
>JANNEE010000310.1:0-1607 GCA_031388325.1 Deinococcales bacterium | reverse complement strand
CTCGAGCCAACATTAAACGCATTCCTAAGCCTTTAGCAACATCATCCGAGAATGCCAGCACATCGAGCTTATAGGCTAAGACCCATGCCACAGGTAACAAGGCTAACCACGGTAGCAAACGCTCGACTCGAGACCAATCTGCCCCGTAGACTGTTCCTGCTAAAAAATCAGGGCGCGTCCGATGTCATCTGGGGCGCGAACCAAAATCAGTTGCTGCACCGCGCCTAGGGCTGCACCAACCGCAATACCAATCAAGGCAACCCGCACTGGGGCAATCTCGCCGCCTTTTTGGGCAAGCAACAGCACCAAGGCAAAACCAAGCCATGCGCCAACAAACGCCCCGACGGGCAACAACCAACTTGGCGCACTCGGCAGTAAAATCAGGGTGATGACTGCAAAAACCCCAGCCCCAGCCCCAACGCCAACCAAATCTGGGCTGGCTAAGGGGTTACGAACCACGCCTTGAAGCATCGTGCCAGAGACTGCAAACAATGCCCCGCAAATTAAAGCCACTACAATTCTGGGTAGCCGTAATTCTTGAACAATTCGCGCATTGATGCTGCCAGATGAATCAAACAGGGCTTGGATCACCTCGAGTGGTGGAATCCGAATTGCGCCAATCCCAATCGAAATAACACTGCAAACCACAGCAATCAGCAGCAGCAACGGAATTAGGCTCGAGGCTTGGAGTTTTGGTTTAACAATCAACACAGCGTTTTTTCCTTACGAGGGCTAGTCTAACTCGAGTTTTATAATTTTTATGCTTCTCGCCAAGTAGAAATATCCTCTACACTTGGATAGGCTCGAGGTTTTAAGGCGTGTTTAACAAAGCCCATGTAAAAAAGCCCGAGCAATTTATTGGGGGCTTTTTCCCAGCCAAAATCGGTGGCTAAATCAGAATGGGTCGAAATCCGACCACTCAGCCATAACCCGCCCAACCCTTGGGCTTCTGCCATCAAATGGAGGTTCTGGACTGCCATTGAAACCGCCGCCAGTTCTTCCCATTCGGGCATGGGTTTCTCGAGACGTGGAGTCATGCCAATCGCAATCCAAGCAGGCGCAGCCGCCACCATCTCAGTATAGATTTTGTTATAACTGACTGGCAACTCGAGTTTTTCAATCACACCTAAGTAGCGTGCCAAAAGTGCTTCTTTGGCAGATTTGCCAGTCATCACCACAAGGCGAAACGGGTTAGTACGCCCGTGATTTGGCGCAAACCGCGCTGCACTGATACAACGCTCAATCATGGCTTTGGGGATGGGTCTGGAATCGAGTTTATCCAGTGGGTACGAACGCCGCCCAGTGATAATTTCTTCTAAAGCATCAGGGTTGTACTGGGCGAGTGGCGAATTTACCACCAATTCCTCGCCTTGGCGCATAAAAGCGATTAAGTTCTGGCGTATCTCGAGGGCATCGGTGGCGGGTTTAGGGAAGGTAAAATTCAATTCTTCGGAACGGCTTTCTTTTGCAAGTTGCACACTCAACCCTCGAGCATCCAAACGGTATAATTCGGCATGACTTGCCCAGATTGCACCACTGGCTTGACAGGCTGCCAAGAGTTCGGCGCTGTGGTCTTCGTTGACGTGCGCCAGTACGCCAGTAAAGTA
>JANNEE010000305.1:0-6295 GCA_031388325.1 Deinococcales bacterium | reverse complement strand
GGAAGCGCCGTACTGGTATCAAGTAACCACTGCTTAGGCTCTAAACCAAGCGAAACGAGAATCCAATTTGCCCGACCCGTTTGCGGATTCAAGAACCAACTCCAAGCAATCGCGGCAACGCCAGTGGGAACGGCTGTGGTCAGAAAAAATAATGTGCGGTAGATTGCCACACCAACAAATGGACGTGAGATTAACAGGGCGGCTGCAAACGCTAGCACAATCTCGAGCGGCGCGACAATCAGGGCAAAGTAGATACTCTGCCAAGCACTTTGTAGATTCTCGGGGCGCGAGAAGACCTCGAGATAATTCTCAAACCCAGCAAAAACACGGTTGCGCCCTAATAGACCTTCGCGTTGAAACGACATCACAAAGGCTTCGATGGTTGGTAAAATGACAAAGGCTGTTAAAAGCAGCACCGCAGGAACAAGCAAAACCAGCATCTCGAGCCAATCTGGACGTGGTTTCCAATGCCCACGTTTTTGCTTGACTGAACTGGCTAAGGTGCTTTCCATAAGGGGCAATCTACGAACCGAGTATCAAGGGTTTGTCAATCACAAAACCCTGACAAAACTTAATGCACCATCTCGAGTGCGACATCCGAACCTTGGAGCGCAAAACGCTGACCAATCTGCGGCACAATCACTTCACCCGTTAGACCTGCGGTTTGCCACGCCTTAGTCGCCTCGAATTGCCAAATCTCGTTTGTCCAACCAAAACCATCACCAATCGCATCCTCATGACCACTGATGTGCATTAAGACTGTGCGCTTGGGTTTTAAGGCTTTAGCAAAACGCTGTACCAAAGAAAACGAAACATGACTGGTCGGTTCGCCATTGGCATGTTGATGGTATGCCCAAGTATTACAATCAATCAGCAATAAATCACAACCCGCTATCGCATCAAATGCCGCTTGTTGGGTGCTGTTAGGATTTTCCAACCATAGATTGGTGGCATCCAAATCCCAGAGCAGCGCAGTTCTAAAGTCATTTGTCTGAACAATAAAACCAGCACAGGTGGCAAGGCGCTCCTCACCAAAAGGTGGAAATAAATCGGCGCTCGAGTGGGCAATGGTTACAGGTGTGACCAATAAATCCAGCCCTAAAATCCTTATTGGCTCGAGCAGTTGACCGGGTGGAAAGTATTCAAGCGAAGAAATCAGGCTAACTTGCCGTAAGACATTGGGTTGTTGCCGCTCTAACCACATGTGGCTGCCTTCACGCATCCACAAATATGGGCGGTTTGCCGTTTGCCGTTCACGCCAACTCGAGCGCCCAAAACCAACCACAATTCGGTTCAAATCTGCTACATGGTCTGGATGCCAGTGGGTCAGAAGCACTGCATCTAAACGCGGTTGGTGTACCAAATCGGGGTTGCCCAGTAAACTCTCGCAGACCCCACCACCCGCATCTACCAAAATGTGCTGCTCGAGTTGCTGTTGTTGCCATCCCAAAATCGAAACCGAGGTATTGGCAGTGCGCCCATTATCTTGACAACGCGCACAGTGACAACCAAATTCTTTTTGCCAAGCGTGGTCAAGACCATTGATCACCAATTCATAGTTTAGCATTTGTCGTAAAATTACGCCGATTTGGTCATGGAAAAGTCTGGTCAAGACTGGCGGCAGATACTTAAACTTGCTTGTGTTCGCTGTCAGAGAATTCATCTTCAAAGAATTCAAAGGCAAATTCACCAATTTTAACCGTATCGCCTGGTTTTACCCCTGCTCGGCGCAACTGGGCGTTTAGCCCTTCGCGCTTAAAGAGTTTTTCTAAGTAATCGGCAGCGTCCTCGAGATGTCTCGAGAAGCGTTCAATCCGCACTCCAAACGTTCCACCCGTCACATTCCACAAGCGCGTCCCATCGGGGTAAAAATCGGTATCGGCGGTCACACGTACTGGTTCGGGTCCAGAGATGGTGTCGCGCACCACAAGGCTGGCTCGCTGCATCTTGGCGGGCAACACTTGAAATAGGGTTTCGCGCAATGTATCTAAACCAATACCTTCTAAGGCACTGACACAAAGCACAGGCAAACCAAAATCAAAGAGTTCGGCTTCAATCATGGTTCTGATTTCTTCGTCTATTAAATCGAGCTTATTGACAATAATAATCGCGGGTAACTCGAGCAGTGTCGGGTCATAACTTTGCAATTCAAATCGCAACGCCTCGAGATGCTCACGCGGCGCTTCGTTGCCGTCAAGCACAAACGCCAACAACCGAGTTCTCGAGATGTGCCGTAAAAACTCTAAACCTAAGCCTTTGCCTTCATGCGCCCCTTCGATAATGCCCGGAATATCGGCGAGGGTCAGACGGTTTAACTCGTCATCACCACGTTCGATGATTCCAAGAATCGGATTGAGGGTTGTAAACGGATAAGCCGCCACTTCGGGATTGGCATTGGACATGGCACGCAGCAAGCTCGATTTTCCCGCATTTGGATAACCGACCAAGCCAATATCGGCAATTAAACGCAATTCGAGCCTAACTTTAAGGTCATCGCCCATCGTGCCAAGCTCGGCAAAACGTGGACTGCGGCGGGTACTGCTCGAGAATGCCGAATTCCCACGACCTCCAGAGCCGCCCCGAGCCACCAATTGAACTTGCCCAATCTCGAGTAAATCGGCAATGATTTTATTGGTCGCTAAATCTATGCAGACTGTACCAACCGGAACATCGACCGTAAAATCTGCGCCATCCGCCCCGTGCATTAAGCGTCCAGCCCCATACCCACCATTTTCGGCTTTGAATTTGCGCTTACCAACGATGTTGGTTAGGCTTTCGACCCCTTGAATAGCCCGCAGAAAAACACTGCCGCCCTTACCGCCATGCCCGCCGTCAGGACCACCTTTGGGTTGATGCGAACCACGCAGAAACGACATGCTGCCGTCGCCGCCTTTACCAGCCGTTATTTCGACCTCGAGAACATCACGAAACTTTGTCATTGACTATCACCTACTCACTTTAGCCTAAAAAAGCCTCGCCAAAAAGCGAGGCTTTTAAATCAAGAACAAATTCTTTAATCGTCTGCCGCAGCAGCGATTTGTTCGATGTGAATAAAACGCCCAAAAGCGCCTTTATCTTGAAATTTTACTAAGCCGGTTTCTAAAGCAAACAACGTGTGATCGCGTCCCATGCCGACGTTCTTGCCAGCATTAAACTTTGTGCCACGTTGACGAACCAAGATATTCCCTGCTTTTACCAGTTCGCCACCAAAGCGCTTTACACCAAGGTATTTTGGATTGCTGTCGCGTCCGTTGCGGGTGCTACCCACGCCTTTTTTGTGTGCCATATAATTTCACCCCTAGAAGGTAATCGCAGCTTTATAAGCTGGTGATTTTAACATCGGTGTACGCTTGACGATGACCATTACGACGACGGTACTGAATACCGCTCTTGTACTTGTCAATAAAGATTTTCTCGCCTTTGACGTGACGCAGAACTTCTGCTTTAACATTACCAGTATTAAAAGTAACGCTGTCACCACCGAGCATCAGCACAGGCAACTCAACACTCGCGCCAGCTTCGGCGTTCAGTTTTTCGACTCGGATAACACTACCAGCTTCAACGCGGTGTTGTTTACCACCAGATTTAACAATTGCAAACATGATTAAAACCCCTTAAGCCCCATCTCGAGGCGACTATCAAGCCCCATCTCGAGGCAGCCGAAGAAGGGTAGCATATACAGCCAATTAGCACAAGGGTGGGTCAAGAAGTATACCCATCGCCTTCGCGCAATAACAAAACCTGCTCGAGTTGCGAGAACAGTATCTCTGGCTCGAGTTTCATGGCACTTGGTGGGCAACTTAGAACACAGGCATTGCAGCCTGTACAAGCAGCAGTCTCGAGAGTGATTTTCCAACTGCCGTCTATTTCACGGTTTCTGATAATCGCTTCGGTGGGGCAAACATTTTGGCAGACTGGACAGAAAATACAGTCCTCGTTGACGCTTGGAATCACCCAGTATTGCAGCGCCTCGGGTTCGGGAATCGGACGCAAGGCTTTTTTACGCCAAGCCCATTCTTCGGGGATACGCGGTGCATCTATCTTGGTATCTACACCCGGAATCAATTTTTCGGGAATTAAACGGGCGGTGCTGTCACGGGTATTGCGTCCTAAGGCTTGTAATGCGCCGCGTCTCGAGACCGAAGCGGCAACATCGGCTCGAGGGCTAGATTCGGCAGTGCTAACTATCACCTGCACTGCAATTTCGGGTTGCTCGAGATTCTTTTTGTACTCACGGGCTATGGCAATCACATTCTCTAAAGAATCCGGCACGGTTGCGCCACCGAGTTTGCAAGTGGCACAGTCTGAACGCAGCAAGGTTAATTCTTGTCCCCAAGCACTCGAAGCCAGAATCATGGCTGGTGTGACCCGTCCAAGGCATTCGATGGTGGCAGAATCGCCCACTACTTTGCTGCACTTTAAGCTGCTTGGTAGGCGCTCGGACTCGGTAGCTTTGGCGTGGGTTGTGCCTTGGGCTTTTAACTGCCCCAAAGGTTTAAGAATATCGTACTCGAGGGCAGCGCTTGGGCAAACCTGAACGCACAACCCACAACCAGTGCAAGCCTCTGAGATTTCTGGCTTAAAACCCAAAGAAATCGCTTCGTGCGGACATGCCTGCATACACTTATCGCAGCCGCCGACGGCGTTCTTCTCGAGTAAACAACGTTCTCCAATATAATTTGGACGAGGGTCGGTCAAGTTAAAAACCGCATCAAAAAAACCCTTTAACACGTTTGCAGTCTACCGTGAAAAATGAGAGAGACACCTCGTGCCGTATCATTTTATCCTTTTGCCCCCTTGCAATCTGCTTAGCTTTTGCTATACTCCTTGGGCTGCCGTGAGGCTACTCACACTAACAACAGTAAAAAAATTGTGGCTGACTGGGCGAGTATCCCGGTAACACGCCCGGAGGAAATAAAAATGGCAAAGCACCCAGTTCCAAAAAAGAAGACCAGCAAGTCCAAGCGCGATATGCGTCGTTCGCACCATGCCTTGGTTGCCCCTAATTTGACCACTTGCAAGAATTGTGGTTCTAAGAAACCACAGCACGTAGTTTGTGCTGAATGCGGTTACTACGATGGTCGTCAGGTTTTAGCGATAGCCGCAGCCTAAAGTAATTCGTCCCGTATAGCCGAAAAGGTTCAACCCTTTCGGCTTTTTTAGTGCCGAGAAATTACGCCCAATTTGGTGCTGGAAATTACGCCCAAAACCGAATAGAATAGAATCATCGCTTAACAGGGCGAACTTAAAACCTTTTGCCTTTTGCCTTTCGCCTCTCTCCTAGGAATCCCATGACTCAAGCTGCTGGTGCAAATCGTCCGAAGACCCTTAAAGATTATGTTGGTCAGGATAAACTTAAACAAAAACTTGGGGTCTATATCCAAGCCGCTAAAGGGCGCAATCAAGCACTTGACCATGTGTTGGTGTTTGGTCCGCCCGGACTGGGTAAGACCACCTTGGCACACATTATTGCCTACGAAATGGGGGTTGGGATTCGTCCGACTTCGGGTCCGGCAATAGAAAAACCCGGTGATTTGGCGGCAATTCTGACCAATTCGCTCGAGGAAGGCGATGTGCTTTTCATAGATGAGATTCACCGTTTAGGGCGGGTTGCCGAAGAACACTTGTACCCTGCAATGGAAGATTTTAGATTGGACATTGTGATTGGGCAAGGTCCGGCGGCACGCAGTATTCAATTGCCAATTCCGCGTTTTACCTTAATTGGCGCGACCACCCGCCCGGGTTTAATCACCCAACCGATGCGAAGCCGTTTTGGGATTATCGAACACCTCGAGTATTACACTCCCGAAGAATTGGCTCAGAGCCTCGAGAAAGAAGCAATTTTGCAGGGCTTAGAACTTGCGCCAGATGCCGCCCTTGAACTTGGGGCGCGGTCTCGAGGCACAATGCGAATTGCTAAGAACTTACTGAACCGTGTGCGCGATTATGCCCAAGTCGAGGGCGAGTACCATATCAGTGCTTTCAGAACCCAAAATGCGCTTGATAAACTTGGTTTAGATACGGTCGGTTTAACCGACCGAGATAAAAAATTACTCGAGACGATGATTCTAAAGTTCGCTGGTGGTCCGGTGGGCTTAGACACACTTGCCACGGCGATTTCTGAGGATGCACTAACCATAGAAGATTTATACGAGCCGTATCTGATTCAACTTGGTTTTATGAAACGCACTTCTCGGGGGCGGGTTTTAACCCCACTTGCCTATGACCATATGGGCTACAGCATTCCACAAGACATGCTGCTCGAGTAGTATGGTTTTGACTATTCAGGCACACT
>JANNEE010000293.1:0-3249 GCA_031388325.1 Deinococcales bacterium | reverse complement strand
CGCGATATAACTCAATGTGAAACGATTTGTTGGTAAAACTCTACGCTTCTCAACTGCTTCAAGGGCAATTGAGCCAACAATCAAAACCAGCACCAATGCGCCAAGAATTTTGGAAATATATGCAAATACCAGAAATGTGGTATTTGCATATGGATTCAATTGTGGATTATGCAAAACACCAATTTGGGAAGGGTAAAACAGTTCAAAACAAAATTGAATGAACAAAACTAGCACTGATAATATCATCATGAGTGGCAGAATCCATTTGTGTCGCATTTCATAAAAACAATTGGCAAAAAAAGTTAAACCAATAACAAACAGCAAAGCCACCACTGGTGACACATATTTCCCAACAATCGGAAAAAGTGGAACTTGCATTAAACCAACAAGCAGTAAAATGAGCAACATCAAACCCAGTACAGCCGTAATTCGAGCCAGTAGGTTAGCATTCTTGACATCCATTGTGGCTCGAGAAATGCTTTTGATGATGTCCCAAAAAGTATTCCAATGAAACCCAAATGTTTTCCCCTCGAGTGTGGCGGATTTTAGTGCATCGGTGTAAGTCTCGAGCATTGGTTCACCAAATTGTTCACGGTAAACCCTTGGGTACAATTCTAGGGTTTGTTTGTACATCCAAGTCTCGAGTTTCATGCAACCTCCCGTTTGGTGCTGATTCTTAGATTTGGTAATAATCTAGCGGCTCGAGCGTAACGCACAAGGCTTTCTAAGCGTTCTGCTTCGAGTTCGGCAATCCGTAAACCATGTTTGGTCAAGCGGTAGTACCTGCGCCGTTCATCGTCCAAGTCGGCAGCTGGTCGAGCCTCAAGTTCCTCTATCCAAGCGAGGTCTATAAAGCGTTTGAGGTTGCCATACAGTGTGCCAGCCCCAAGGTTGACTTCGCCGCCTGAGCGCTCGAGAACAGTTTTAATAATCCCGTACCCATGTTGTTCATTTTCTGCCAGTGACAGCAAAATATGAAAAGCGGCGGGAGTGAGTGGAGGTCCTTCTGTGGGTTTGGGTGGCATAGCTACTCCTTTTGACGATATATCGTTAATAGATATACTCTCGAGACACGAATTTGTCAAGTCAAAGTAGCAACCTTCGCCTTTCGCCTTTTTACCTAAAGCCTTTAATCCAAATTCTCGAGACGGGTTTCTTCAACTCCAACAGGCAATTCATTCTTTGGAATATCGTACTGACTGACCAGTTTAATCAGTAAATCCTCGGGTTTACGTCCACGTCCGATTTCATGGGTTTGGTTCTTGAATTCTTCGGTGATGCGTTTGGCTTGCTCGCGTGTAATCGCGTAATTTTCGACTTCTTTGAGGTAATAATAAATCAGGTTAAAACCAGATAGGGGACCTAAAAGCAATTGGTTTTTATCCACTCCAAAATCGTGAAGATTATGCGCCTCATAAACTTTTTTCTCGTTCAGTACGGCTTTTTGATGCACTCCTGCGGTGTGGGTGCGATTGGTCAAAGAGACTGGCTCGGAGTACGGCACGAGAGTATTTAATATCGAAGCCATCAAGACATTAAGCGGGTAACACTGCGAAAGATTGTATTGCTGGTAAAGCTCGGGATGACCTTTACTCAAATTAAAAAGCACCCCAGTGACCGACGGAATCCCAGAGCGCTCGGCAAGTCCCCAAATCGAAGCATCCACATAACGCACACCAGCGCTAACCGCCGCCAGAACATTGGCAATTGCTAAACCACGGTCATTGTGAAAATGACACTCGAGGTCTACATTGGGGTATTTTTGGCGCAACTCGGTCACGACTTGGGTCACGTCGCTTGGCTCTGCAAGCCCAACAGTATCGGGAATGCCAAAGGTATTCACAAACGGATACATGGCATCGTAAAGCAGCCACAAGTCTTGCCTGTTGGTTCTAAAAGCATCTTCGGCACTAAAACGCATATACAACGCTGGGTACTGCTGACGCACTTGTCTTGCCACACCAGAAGATAACTCAATTGCTTCCTCGAGAGATTTTTGGGCATTGTGGGCTTGGGCAAGGCTCGAGACTCCTAAATACAAATTTAAGCCGTTACAGCCCACCTCTAATGCTCGTTCAATATCGGTTGTGTGACACCGACAATGCCCTAAAAACATCAGGGGTTTATCGGTCAGGGTCTTAGCATAGCTTATCAGCGCCGCCACATCATCTTGTTCGGCTTTACCGACAACTGGCGAAAAAAACTCGAGATGGGTCACACCAAGTTCTATTAAACCCGCCAGTAACAATTTTTTTTCCTCGAGTGAAAAACGGTATTTAAGGGTGTCAAATAAAAGCGGTGATTGTTGACCATCCCTAAAGGTGGTATCTATGATTTCAATTCGAGAAGTCTGCGCCATGGATTCGTCCTATTTTAAGACCAAAAGCCTCAACAAGCAAAAGCGGGACGCAAATCGCGTCCCGCTTGAGAAACGCTTAACCGTTTACTTAACTTCTTTTTTACCTTTGGTAATCACTTCTGGTTCTGCCACGACTGCCACAACGTCGTCGCTTGAACGCGCACGGTGAATTACAAGTACCGTAGCTTTAGGGTCAGAAACCAGTCTAACGCCTTCTGGCATTACCAGATCGCCCGTGTGAACAGGTTCGTTGATTCCAAGATTGGTGATGTCAACCACAAATTCTTGTGGAATCCGTTTCGGAGTACAGTGAACCGTGACATGATGTGCCACGATGTCCAAAACCCCACCAGCTTTAACTGCTAAAGACACACCTTTGGTGTGAACTGGAATAACCACATCAATTGGTTCGTCAGCCACAATCAAAAAGTCGGCGTGTTCTGCTACGCGCTTTTTCTTATTCATCGCTACGGCTTTGACCAAGGTATCCAAATGAGTGCCATCGTCAAACATCAAAGTAATTACACCGTGGGTGCTGACTTTACGAAATGCTTTATCAAAAGCCTTCAATTCAACATAGATGTTCTTATTGGTGTTCTTATCGTAAACCACGGCAGGTAACAGACCTTCGGCGCGTAAGCTGCTTGGTTTTTCAGTTCGTAATACTGCTTTTAATTCCACAAAATCCTCCAAAGCCACGCTACTGTAATTCGGCACGGCAAGCCTTGGGAGTGTACACCAAAGAAGGTCTTAACGGAAGAGGGACAAAAGAAGGCGAGGGCAAAAGTAAAACCTTCGCCTTTTGCCTATACACTTATGCCGTCTCGAGTTTTCGGGCAGCTATGATTTTTTCGGCACTTAAGGCTGGTACATCGGCGTAATGGTCAAAT
>JANNEE010000281.1:0-3862 GCA_031388325.1 Deinococcales bacterium | reverse complement strand
ATATGCAGAGCGTTGTCCAAGTTGTTCAACGTCAATTAGGGATTTAAGATTACTACAAGCTCAGCAGCCTCCAAGTCGGGTATTGGTCAAGTATTTTTGAAGTGCTGCTTGACGCTGGTTTTGCTAAGGAAAGCGAACCAGACAAACGCGGTGTAGGCTGCTGGCTCGAGCCAGGAATAGGCTTATTTTTCAGAGCAAGCGACGGGCAAGCCAATTTGTTACAAACGACTCATGCAATGACCAATTGCGACTTGCCACGTGTCGGTCGTGTGCGAAGACTAAGCGGTCTTGCTTTACACCATTTTGTCCAAGGAACTCGAGGTCTGTGATTGGCACAAGTTCATCCAGTTCACCATTGAGGCTTAACAATGGGGCGTGTTGACTTGCTGGCAGTAAACCTTGTATCACCAAGGAAAGTTTTGAAAGTCGCGCCAAGAATTCTTGTGGCTCGACTCGAGGCTCTAAACCCATGACCTTTGAGAGTGCGATTCTTGCGCCCATCGGCAAAGTCTGCGCCCACACTGATTGAAAGGCATGATGCACAGGTCCGGCATTGTTGACTACCCCCAGAAGTTCTGGTCGAAGCAATGCTATTTTGAGCGCCCAGTGACCACCGAAACTCAAACCGTAGCACCCCATTCGCGTACCGTCGATAGCCTTGTGCTGGGCAACAGCATCCAAAACCGCTAAAAGAACCCGTTCCGCATCGCTCGAGACTGGAAATGGGTTCTCGCCAGTACCGGGCATATCCACAGCCAGTACCGCGATACCTTTTTTGAGCAATGCCTCACCCTGAGCGTGAATCTCGAGGTCACTCTTCCAAACATCAATACCACCCCAAATAACAACGACTGGAAAGCCTGTTTTTGATTGACCTGATGGCAAACGCAGATAAGCAGTCACGATTGCAGCCTCGAATGGAATCTTTAGCACCTCAACTGGGGACGAAAAATGTCGAGCGGCTTTAAGGTACGCCTGAGTATGACGATGGTATGCCTGTGCGCCATCAGAACTGATGATGTGCGGAAATCGGGCAAAAAAATACCAGAACGAGGCGAGCAAGAATTCGCGTTCTGCCACCGCTCCATCCCCTCGAGCCTCAGCCTCTTCGCCAAGTGCCATGGCTGCATCACCATGGCGCATTAGGTTGCTCGCCCAACCCGGCGTGGCTGGTCCCCCTGCTTGTTGCACTGCCCGAACAAGTTGGTCGCCATTGATGCCAAAATCAGCAAAACCAGGCAGACGGGCGGCAATCTCGGCGGGAACACCTTCAATGCTGAGGTAGTTTTCCGGTGCGGCGGCATACTCGGCAAAAGTTATGGCGATAGGTCGTTGCGTTTGCGTCATTATCAGTCTCCTTTGATTCACTTTGGATTAAGTAATGTCTGCAAATTTTGTAGCGCAGTTACATTTCTTATCCTTGGCGAACACTGAAGAGCAGATTAGTTGCAACCAAAGGTCGTCCGCCTTGACCTAAATCAATGCGGAATTCATTAGACTTCGCCTTAGTCTCGAAAGGGCTTCAGGGGTGATACCGAGATATGAGGCGACATAGTGTTGAGGTACACGCTCGACAACTTCAGGAAACTCACGCAGGAAATGCTGATACCGCTCAAGCGCACTGTCACGCAAAAAAGTAATCTCGCGCTGTTCCTTTCGGATGTACATACCCTGCGTCATGCGCCGCGCCCAAGTCTGCCAGTGCAGCGAACCATCCCACAGTTCTTGCAAGTAATCGCTTGACCAGCACGAAGCCTGAGTATCCTCGAGTGCCTCAATGCTGATTTGTGAAGGCAGCTTGGTCATCAGGCTGGTAAAGGCTGTACAAAAAGGGTTAGAAGTGTCCACCGCAAAGTCTTTGGTGTGTTCATCGTTTTCGGTCAGGAATGCGTACCTTAAAAGACCTTGGTGGATAAACAATAGCTGCTCACAGACCTCCCCCTGACGAACAAACTCTTGATGCCTAGAAAAGTGCTTGGGTGCAGCATGACCGCAAAAAGCCACAATCTCGTCGTTGGGAATGGGGACAATACGTTGGATGAAGCGTCTAATCTTCTCGATCTCATGGGTGTGCATGACCAATAAAGTCTACACAATACTTGCTTTGGTTTGATATTCTCAAAAAAGAGTTTGGTAATAGCAATTTGTGCCGTAAGCAAATCCAGGTGAAACGAATTTTGATTACTAAGGTGTTAAACGGTGTCTATCGCGTGGGAAAGCCCGAGCATAACGCACATTGCTAATCTCGAGAATTTTAGCAGTCAGGCGTTCTGCCCCAATCGCTAAGCCCCCATGCGGTGGCATACCGTGCTTAAAGACCTCTAAGTACGCCCCAAAACCATCTGGCGTGACATTGCGATATGCCATGTTCTCCAAGAGCATCTGGTAATCATGCACCCGTTGCCCACCACTGGTGATTTCAATGCCACGAAACAGCAAATCAAAACTCTTAGTGGTGTTATCTTCAACATTCGGATAAGCATAGAACGGACGGGCATTGCGTGGGTACTTGGTCACAAACACAAAATCAGACCCAAAATGCTCTAAAAAGTGCCTCGAGATAATCCGTTCGCCTTCGGGGTCAAGGTCTTTACCGCCATTGGTGTAGCCGTACTTTTCAATGCACAAGGCTCGAGCCTCGGACAGTGGAATTCGCGGGATTTTAGCTGGCACTGTCGGGGCTGGAACACCACATAACTCGAGTTCGGCAGTGCATTCTTTGGCAACTTTTTCAAGCATATACGCCAAGACCAAATTTTCCATATCCATCACATCTTCTTCGCTCTCTATAAAGCCCATCTCGAGGTCTAGGCTCATGTACTCGTTTAAGTGCCGACTGGTGGCGTGTTCTTCGGCACGGTAGACGCAAGCGGTTTCAAAGACTCGCTCGTAAACCCCAACCATAATTTGTTTATAGACCTGCGGGCTTTGCGCGAGGTAGGCAGTTTGTTCAAAATACTGGACTTCAAAAAGGCTACTGCCGCCTTCTGCCCCAGCGCTGACGATTTTTGGCGTGAAAATTTCGGTAAAACCCTGTGCTATTAGCGCCTCACGGAAACCCTGAATCAGCACCGCCTGAATTTTTAAGACCGCCCGTTCTTTTAAGCCGCGTAAACTAACATAGCGGTAATCGAGCAGCGTTTCTGGATTGGCTTTCCATTCTTCTTTAGAAACCTCGACTGGTGCTGGTTCAACTGCCACACTAATCATCTCGAGTTCTTTAACTTGCACTTCTAAACCTTGCGGCGCACGAGGGTTTGCCACGACCTTACCGTAAACCCTAACGCTCGACTCGAGCAGTGGAATATGAATACCCTTCCCAAGCACACATTGGGCTGTACCCGTGCGGTCACGCAGCACCAGAAATTGCACCCCGCCGAGGTCACGGCGAAAATGAACAAAGCCCTCGAGTTTAACATTTGTGTCAATACAATTTTTTAACTCACCCGTCAAAGTACGCTGCATACATCCCCTTCATAAAAAACCCCACTCGAGTCTCGAGCGGGGCGTGAAAACAAACAAAAGCCCCAACGACTAAGAATCGTCGTCGATGCAATTATCAAAAATGCGTTTCATAACGGTGTGGAGTATAAACGTGCAGTGCTAGACTCGTCAAGAACAAGTGTTTGGAATTTCATGTAGAAGGAATAGAATAAGTGCATGGGCAGCAAACGTAAATTCTCGAGTTACACTTATGACGAGGCACTTAAATCGCTTGGTGTAGAAACATTACTTACTTGGGAATTAGGCACAAAACCCCTACCATTAACCGAATTTTTCAAACGACGCTTACAACGCTTAGATGGTTTTGAACTGATGAATTCTGAACGTGGCAAAGAACTTTTGATTGATGCGTTTTGTG
>JANNEE010000449.1:0-3391 GCA_031388325.1 Deinococcales bacterium | reverse complement strand
TGTTTAAGCTGCTGCGTAAATCGGCAAGGTTAGTGACTCTTTTACCGTTTGCGCCAATGATGCGGTCAAATGGGCGAATCCCAGCTTTGAATGCGGGTGCATCGGCGATGACATCCAACACGGCAATTTCATTTCTCGAGTTGAGGTTGCCAAAACTCAGTCCATACAATGGGTTTGGGTTAGGGTTGATACCAGTAAATTGGCTTAAAGTGGTGCGGTAGGTACTGGGCGATAGATAATAAGTGTGACCGTCACGCAGTCCTTGGGCGAGGCGTTCGATGTACGGGCGGGCATCGCTAAAATCACATGCCTCACCTTTGGGCTGGCAGGCTTCCTCGAGTTGCTTGCCTAGGCTTTTACTCAGTTCTTCGGGTTTGACACTCGAGTACCCATGATAATGAAAACTCATGTAAAAACTGGCTTCACGAAATAATTCTGTGGCTGGGCTGGCAAGCGTGTTTGAGGCGAAAAAAAGTCCAACCAGCAGAGCTTGAATTATTTTCATGCTTTAGTTTGGGGTATGGGTATGAGAGTGCCTTTCCAAGCAGATGAGGAATTTGGTTTACGAAATTCTATCATTTATCTCTGTTTTTGACGTAATATAAACTGTGATTTCGAGTGCCGCTATTTCTACTGCCCTAAAACGCTTTGGACACACGTCTTTTCGCACTTTGCAACTCGAGACCATCGAAGCAGTTTTAGAAAAACGTGATGCCCTAACAGTGCTACCAACGGGCGGCGGCAAGTCCTTGACCTATCAGTTACCAGCCTCACTGCTCGAGGGAACAACCGTGGTGATTAGTCCGTTAATTGCCCTGATGAAAGACCAAGTGGATGCCCTGACTAAAAAAGGTATTCCAGCCACCTATTTAGCCAGTGGCATGACCGAACTCCAAGCCAGCCAGCGTTTTGCTGGAATTCGTAACGGCGAGTACAAACTGGTTTATATTGCCCCAGAACGCGCCCGTGCCAGCCGTGGCTTACTCGAGCGAGCCAGCCTTGTGGTGGTGGACGAAGCCCATTGTGTTAGCCAGTGGGGGCATGATTTTCGCCCAGATTATTTAAGTCTAGGCAGTTTACTCGAAGGTATACGTGCGCCGCGTTTGGCATTGACCGCCACCGCCACCCCAAAAGTGCGTGAAGAAATTGCTCGGGTGCTGTTGCGCGAACCGCTTATCCAAGTTGGCAGTTTTGACCGTCAGAACCTGACCTTTAGCAGCCATTACACCCCGACCAAAGCCACCAAACTCGAGGCACTTCATGCCCTAAGAGCCAAGCATCCGGGGGCATGTATTGTTTATTGTTTAAGCCGTAAAAACACCGAGGAGATCGCCGATATTCTAGGGACAAGGGCATACCACGCGGGGATGCCCGACAAAGACCGTGCTGATGTTCAAGACGCTTTTTTAAGTGGTGAGCTTGACTGCATTTGTGCCACGATTGCCTTTGGCATGGGGGTGGATAAACCCGATGTGCGCCTTGTGGTGCATTATTCGCTGCCCAGCACCATCGAAGCCTATTACCAAGAAGCTGGACGGGCGGGACGCGATGGTGAACCTGCTCATGCCGCACTGCTGTATGCCCCTCAAGACCTGATGACCCGAAAAAGCATCATGGAGAAAAATTACCCACCCGAAAAGATTGTCCAAGCGGTGCTTAAGAATCTCGAGAACACACCCGGCAGCGCTTCGGATGTGGCTGCCCGAATGAGTTTTGATACCACCCCGATAAACGTGGCGGTCAAGTTGTTGCTCGAGAATGGCAACCTAGAAGCCATTGGTGGGGCTTTTCAGGTGGTGGATGCACGTAAGACCGTAGATTTTAGCAGCATGTACCGCCGCCGCAAACTCGAGGATACGGCTTTAGAAAAAGTGGTTGGGTATGCCCAAACCAGAGCTTGCCGCAGGGCTTTTTTAATCGGGCATTTTGGCGAACGAATCCCGCCCTGTAAACGCTGTGATGCTTGCGACTCGAGTATTGGCGACCTGAGTATCCGCCCAGTGGTTGCGAGTGAAAAACGCGCCAGTCCGACACAAAAAGAATCTATTAAGGCTGGACTGCAAAAACTCCTCTCGAGCCACAGCTTAGAACCACGCGACGTGACCGCGCTGTTGGTCGGCTCGAGCAGTTCGGCAATAGAAAGTAAGGGGCTGCACAAGCACCCAATGCACGGGAATCTCAAACGTTTTGGGCGGCAAGTGATTCGTGATGTGATGCTCGAGATGATCGAAAAAGGCGAATTGCGAATGCTGCATGGCAATGTTAGCGCTGTAAAGACGGAGACTCGAGAAGTCAAAAAAACAATTCCTAAAGAAGAAGATTTGGTCTTTTCTACGGCTCGAGTAGCTACTCGAGATACCCCTAAAAAACCACATACCGAACCCAGCGAACCACTGGTTCAAGACCTCTGGACTTGGCGGCGTGAAATTGCTCGAGCCTCGGGAATTAGTGCTTTTTTGGTCGCTAGTAATGCCGTATTAGAAAGCATTGCCCAAACCATGCCAAGCAATTTAGCCGACCTAGCCAGTATCAAAGGCATTGGTAAAGTCATGCTCGAGAAGTACGGTCAAGTTTTGCTTGAAATTGTCTCGAGACACAACTTAACCGTAGGGGCGAGGCGACCTAGCCCGTTAGGTGCATCTTTAGGGTCAAGACAGCATGCCTCGCCCTTGCCTCACAACGTTTCGTCGCCTAAAACATCCATACCCAAAATTGATAATTCCACACAATTATCAGTCACAGGGAGGGGACAAGCGACCCAAGCCCGTGAGGTGCTGCTTTGGGGTCAAGAAGCCCCTCCCCTACAAAAATCCCAACATCCCTTCAAAAATGCAGCCGAATTGCTCGAGGCGGCGGCTCAAGGGATAGTGTTTACTCCTGCGTTGCTCGAGGCACACTTGGCAGCCCTGCCCGAAGCGCAGTTACCTCGAGCGCTGGAAACACTGGCTAAACTCGGCGGACAGTTTGCCGTCTTACGACCATTTTTGGATGACCCAAGGGAATCGGTAGCGGCGGCGGCGGTATCAGCCTTGGCGGTGCTTGACCCAGACTTTGAAATGGATTTTATGCTTGAAGATTCTCGTCCTCGAGTGCGTTTGGCGGTGCTGCGAGTTTCAAAGAACATCAAGCAACTCGAAACGCTCATCTCGAGTGCTGAGGCTGGTTTTTTACGGGTTGCGGCTCGAGTTCGCTTATGGGCTTTGCAGATGTAATTCAAGAGCAATACTCTGGGCTTCTTCGAGCGAATCGGCGTAGCCTAAGTGCGATTGTCCGGCTGCTCCATTTTTAGAAACGCCACAACGGTAAGCAAAAACCTGTTCGTTCCACTCGAGCCAAAGCAAAGTATCTGGGGTTTCTAGTTCGCACCAAATGCTAAATTCGCCTTCTTTGG
>JANNEE010000263.1:0-3203 GCA_031388325.1 Deinococcales bacterium | reverse complement strand
ATGTCTTGATGCACCTTGCTTTGACTACATTGGTGGAGGCTCGCTGGACGGATTTGATTCAAGCTGAATGGTTACGCAATGTCTTGAAGAATCGCCCTGACCTCGAGCCGAGCAGTTTGAAACGCACCCAAGCAATGATGAATCAGGCTGTACCGAATGCTTTGGTTGTAAACTTTGAACCTTTGATTGAAACGCTGGTTTTGCCTGATGCGAATGATAGACACGTTTTCGCCGCAGCCATTGCGTCAGGTGCGAATGTCATTGTGACTCAGAACTTATCAGATTTTCCTCGAGCCAGTCTTGAACCGTTTGGAATTGAAGCGTTATCACCTGATGATTTTCTTGTTCGATTACTCAATCTAAATGCAGTGGCAGTTATTAGCGCTCTGAATTTGCAGCGCAAGACGATGAAGAAACCGCCAATGGATGCAGCTATGTTTTTACAAATGCTCGAGAAACAGGGCTTGTCAAAAACAGTTTTGTGGTTAAAACCATTTATGGTATTGCTTTAGTCTTTTCCTTGGCTCGAGCTCGTGCCTTGGCTTCTTCTCGAGTTAGCGGCGCTGAACTTGTACTTTGGCACGTTCTAGTAATTCGGGTGGCAGACTATGAAAAAAAGACTCGAGAAAACGTGGGTCGTTCTCGGCAGCCAGTACCGCTTCGGCATGAATGCGTTGGGCTAGGGCTGCGTTCAGTTGCCCTGCTTCTTTGGCAGTTACGATTTCTTGGTGCAGGTTTTTTAATTTAGCCAAGTCTTTCATGGGTTGCCTCGCAGGGTTTCGAGCGCCTTTCGGACGGTATTGTACCCGATTTGGTCGTATTTTTCGAGTTGGGTAGGGTACATAAAATATGCGGCTAGGTTCTCGCAAAAATACTCTTCCCAGTTCAGGCTTGCCAATTGGCTGATTGGGTTTTGGCTTTGCTCAAATGCTGGTTTGATAAGGGCTACAAGCTGTGAAGTGCGTTCAAAAATTAGGTGATGCCCAATTTCATGAACAAAAACGCATTGCATCCATTCGATACTTGTGGTGATAACAGCAACAGCCTCACTGATTCCAGAGCGTAGGGTTTCGTCGCCGAGCGGGATTCGGTCGGCTCGAGCAATGGCGCGGACTCTGAGGTGTGGGTAGCCATAACGAATTCGATATTCCTCGAATGGTGGTATGCAAATACCACTGGCAAGATTGGTGTGTAGGTCGTCAAAGTCGTTCCAAGATTCTACAAAACGTACTTCGCCCAATGGTATTTTCTCGAGGATAGTATCTAAACTTGTGGTGATTAAGATGTTCAGAACAGCTTGGGTTTGTGTATCAGACAAACTTGACCGAATTCGTTTAATGACTCGGTTATAGGCTGTATCCACGTTTCAAGAATAACGTTTTGCCCGAAGTGAAAGCAAACCAAAATTGGTGCTTGCCCAGCTTTTTCTCGGCTCGAGCCTGTGCCTTGGTTTTTGCTACACTTACTTCGCAATTTTTCGTCCTGCTCACTTCACGGTAAACTAAGCTCATGACCCGCCTTGGGATTATCGGTTATACCAATGTCGCACCACTTCTGCATAGCCTCGAGACTGAACTAACAGGGCAGAACATCACTTGGACTCGAGGTGTGCCAACCCAAATTAATACTGCTTTACTCGAGGGCAACGTAGATGTGGCGAATATCTCGGCGTTTGAATTTATTGAAAATGCACAAAACCTTTGTGCCATTCCAGACTTTTCGATTTCGGTGCTTGGCGCAGTCTACAGCGTGGGTTTATTTCATACTGTACCATGGCAAGAATTACACAGGAAAACCATTGCCGTCACCACCCACAGTGCCACCAGCGTAAAATTGCTCGAGACGCTCTTAAAACTTGATGGTATCGAAGCTAAGTTAGAACGTGCCGAACCAAATTTAGAAACGCTACTCGAGAAGTACCCAGCCGCGCTTTTAATTGGTGACGGTGCTTTAAGTGAATGGTATCGGTTGTGTGGTCCGATTTCCGATACCACACAGATGTTCAGGCTGCCAAATCAAGGGCGGCTCTCGAGTGGCAAAGCTGTTCAGGTCACAGACCTTTCCACATCTTGGTACGAACACACGGGAATGCCTTTTGTCTTTGCAGTTTGGGCAAGCCGCAAAGACAATCCGCCGCCGCTCGAGTTGGTGCTGGCAATGCGTCGCGCTCGGCGTTATGGGCTTGGGCATCTGGCAGAAATAGCTGGTTTAGAGGCAAAGCGATTAGGATTACCTGAACGAATTGTGCAGCATTACCTTTGGAATTTTAGGTATCATTTGGAACTGCCAGATAAAGCTGGGCTGGCAAAGTTTTCTGGTTTGGTGCATCCGAATGGGGCAGAACTAAGCTATTGGGATGTTTGAATTTGCCAAGTTTGTATTTTTCAGATACACTGTCGCCTAATTCCACCCTAAGGTGCGAGTCCAGCCTCGAGATGCTGGCGTGGCGGAGTCTGTCGAGTGACAGGCTTTGTTTTTTTATGCCTGTATGGAGGTTTTTATGAGAAATAAAATTAGTAATTTTGTCAACAGCCCTACATTTTCTGGTTCTTTGTTACTGGTTGCAGCACTGCTGGCGCTGCTTTGGGCAAATTCGGGCTTCTCGAGCAGTTACGAAGCACTTAAAGGGTTGCGTTTGGCTGTGCCAATTTTGGCTTTAGATAAACCACTCGAGTTATGGGTCAATGATTTTTTGATGGCGATTTTCTTTTTACTGGTCGGTTTAGAGTTAAAGCGTGAGATTTTAACAGGTGAACTGAGCAATCCCCGTGGCGCGAGTTTGGCAATTTTTGCAGCCCTTGGCGGAATGCTTGTGCCGGCCTTGATTTACACCATGTTGAATGGGGGAACACTCGGCGCTTCGGGTTGGGGGATTCCAATGGCAACCGATATTGCTTTTGCTGTTGGTGTGTTATCGCTGCTGGGTTCTCGAGTACCAGTGGCGCTTAAGGTTTTTTTGGTGGCTTTAGCCGTTGTGGATGACATGGGCGCAGTGATTGTAATTGCTATTTTTTACACCAGTAAAATTGACCCTTTGATGCTTGGTTTGGTAAGCGTGGTCTTGGCGGCACTGTGGGGTTTGAACGCGGCTCGAGTTAAGGTTTTACCGCTTTATTTATTGTTTGGCTTGGTCTTGTGGTACGTGGTGCTTAAAAGTGGTTTACACGCCACGATAGCAGGGGTTTTACTTGCCAGCACCATCC